>NZ_JAUOPW010000018.1:0-80697 GCF_030547795.1 Colwellia sp. 5_MG-2023
GTCAAGAGACTTGAACTCTCACATCTTGCGATACTGGAACCTAAATCCAGCGCGTCTACCAATTCCGCCAAACCCGCACAATATTTTCTATACTTCACAAAACCGAAGTAAAGTGAAATGGTGGCTACACCGGGACTCGAACCTGGGACCCCATCATTATGAGTGATGTGCTCTAACCAACTGAGCTATGTAGCCATTCCATCTTGCCTCTCAGCAAGTGGCGCGTATTATGCTAATCTGATTGGCATCCGTCAACCGTTTTTTTAAAAAAAACACAGTTTTTTGTTTGTTTGGCTAATGGATGCGCAATTTGATCGTTAACTACACAGAAAAATGTATATATAACGGATAAGCCGCAAAAATTGTACTTACTTTATTTACACGTTAAAACGGAAATGAACCACATCACCATCTTTAACTAAGTAATCTTTACCTTCAAGTCGCCACTTTCCTGCTTCTTTCGCACCAGATTCGCCATTGAACTCAATAAAATGCTCAAATGCGATAACTTCTGCACGAATAAAACCTTTTTCAAAGTCGGTATGAATAACGCCAGCAGCTTGTGGGGCAGTAGCATTCTGTTTAACAGTCCATGCACGAACTTCTTTTACACCAGCAGTAAAGTAAGTTTGCAAGTGTAATAATGAATACCCGGCATTAATAACACGATTTAATCCTGGTTCTTCTAAACCCAGATCAGCCATAAACTCAATCCGGTCTTCATCTTCCATTCCAGATAATTCGCTTTCAATCTCAGCGCATACAGCAACTACAATAGCGCCTTCTGCATCGGCAATCTTTTGAACTTGTTCAAGGTAAGGATTATTTTCAAAACCGTCATCATTAACATTAGCGATATACATAGTAGGCTTAATTGTTAAAAAGTTTAAATATTCAATTGCAGCCTTTTCCTCTTTAGATAATTCTAAAGAACGAAGCATATTACCTTCTTCAACGTGTTTTAATACTTTTTCTAATACTGGTATTTCAAACTTGGCATCTTTGTCTCCACCTTTCGCTTTTTTAGCTAAACGAAAAATAGCACGCTCTGCTGTGTCCATATCTGATAATGCTAATTCAGTATTAATAACATCTATATCATCAATAGGACTGACTTTATTAGCAACATGAATAATATTGTCATTTTCAAAACAACGTACTACATGGCCAATAGCATCAGTTTCACGGATGTTTGCTAGAAATTTGTTTCCTAAACCTTCACCTTTAGATGCACCAGCTACCAAACCAGCAATATCAACGAATTCCATAGTGGTTGGAAGTACGCGTTCTGGTTTTACAATAGCGCTAAGTTGATCAAGGCGAGGATCAGGTACGGGTACTACACCAGTATTTGGTTCAATAGTACAAAAAGGGAAGTTAGCAGCTTCAATACCTGCTTTGGTCAGTGCATTAAATAAAGTTGATTTTCCAACGTTGGGTAAGCCAACGATACCACATTTAAATCCCATAATTTTTACCTGTTTTGGTTGGTGTATATTTGATTGGTACGACAATAATTTATGTATTTAGTAAATTATTGTCAAAATAAGTTTGGATTACACCCCTTTAAAGGCATGTAAGCGTTGTTGGGCTTTATGTAAGCCTTCAGTCTGCCAAATATCAAAGCAACGACTTGCTTCATCAATAGCATTATCAATAAGGATTTGCTCGCTACTTGGTGCTTTACCGAGTACATGACCGGTAACTTTATCTCGATGACCAGGGTGACCGATACCAATACGTAAACGATAGAAATCTTTATTATTTGCCATACGCGCAATAATATCTTTTAAGCCATTATGACCACCATGACTACCACCTTGCTTTATTTTAATACAACCAGGAGACATATCTAATTCATCATGTGCAATAAGCATATTATCTACAGGGATACGAAAAAAATTTGCTAAAGGAGCAACAGATTGGCCACTTCGGTTCATAAAGGTAGTTGGAATGATTAAGTGAACTAGTTCACCACCAATTAATCCTTTACCATAAATGCCGGAGTATTTTTTTTCAGGGCGGAGGGTAATATTGTTGCGCTGTGCTAGTTCTTCTACAAACCAAACACCGGCATTGTGACGTGTTTTTGTATATTCGGGGCCAGGATTACCTAGCCCCGCAATCAACTTAATAGTCATATTAACTATTCATCTTTATGTTAAATAGCTAACTGAATAAATATTGATTATTCAGTAGCTGCATCTTCAGAAGCGGCTTCATCTTCGTCATCACTACTTTGCGCTTTAGCAGCGTTAGCAGTAACAACAGCTTGATCGTGAGCTTCGCCTTTTGCTAATTCATCTGATGTTACACCTTTAGGTAATTTAATGTCAGATAAATGTAGTGTTTGACCAACTTCTAAATCAGCTAGGTCAACTTCAACAAACTCAGGTAAATCTTTTGGTAAACAAGAAATAGCAATTTCTGTAACATGATGAGCTACAGTTGCACCAAGCTTAACAACGTTCTCTTCATTAAGGAAGTGAATCGGAGCGTTCGTATGGATAGCATGTTTTGCATCAATACGAATAAAATCTAAATGCATAATAATGTTTTTGTACGGGTGACGTTGCATATCTTTAATTAGACATTCAACAGGCTTGCCGTCAACATTTAATGTTAATACGTGAGAATAGAAAGCTTCTTCTAATTGAGCACGTAAAACATTTTTGTGTTCTAAAGTCAAAGAAATAGATTCTTTGCCTTCACCGTAAAGGATAGCAGGAACTTTATTCGCGTGACGTAGGCGGCGGCTCGCACCTTTCCCTAAGTCTGTACGTACTTCTGCATCCAAAGTAAATAAATCAGTCATGATATATACTCTTATATTGTATAAAAAATTTAATCTTGTTTTTTGCGACCAAAAACAAGGATGTTTGCTTTTTAACTCGTTTAATCGTTAATAAAGACGATTATCTAGATAAAAAGGCGCGGCATGATAACACTAGCCTTAGTGTAAAGCTATCAATTATTAACTCTGTTGTTAATTGATAATAAAAAAGCAGATATTAAAAAAATAATATCTGCTTTTTATATTCAATGGAGCACTAACTTTTAGTGATCAAACATCGCTGAAATCGATTCTTCGTTACATACACGACGAATGGCTTCACTTAACATACCGCTTAATGTTAATTGACGAACCATTTTAAGCTTTTTAATCTCTTCTGATAATGGAATTGAATCAGTTACAACAACTTCATCAATAACAGAATTTCTAAGATTTTCAGCAGCATTTCCTGATAAAACAGGATGAGTAGCATAAGCAATAACACGTTTTGCGCCATGTTCTTTTAATGCTTCTGCTGCTTTAGCTAATGTACCGCCGGTATCAATCATATCATCAACAATAATACAATCACGGCCTTCTACATCACCAATAATATGCATTACTTGTGCAACGTTAGCTTTCGGACGACGTTTATCGATAATCGCTAGGTCAGCATCATCAAGTAATTTGGCAACAGCACGAGCACGAACAACACCACCAATATCAGGAGAAACAACAACCGGGTTATCTAACTCACGGTTTTTCATATCTTCTAATAAAATAGGGGTACCAAAAGCATTATCAACAGGTACGTCGAAGAAGCCTTGAATTTGTTCTGCGTGTAAATCAACCGTTAATACACGGTCAACACCAACGCTTGATAAGAAATCAGCAACTACTTTTGCTGTAATTGGCACACGAGCACTACGTACACGTCTGTCTTGGCGAGCATAACCAAAATAAGGAATAACGGCAGTAATTCTGCCAGCTGATGCACGACGAAATGCATCGATCATCACAATTAATTCCATTAGGTTATTATTAGTAGGTGCACAGGTAGATTGAATGATAAAAACATCGCTACCGCGAACATTTTCATTTATTTCAAAACTTATTTCACCATCGCTAAAACTACCAATTTTGGCGTCGCCTAAAGTAATATATAAGCGATTTGCTATTTGCTTGGCCAGTTCAGGGGTGGCATTACCCGCAAAAATCTTCATGTCAGGCACAGTCAGTTCCTCAGAAACTTTTGACATTAATCGTAGTAGCTAAAATTCACGCGTATTGAGAGCGTTCATTCTAACAAATTATTTGATTCGTTATTTTTCTAAACTCTCGAAAACAGAAGTAAAGGGTGATTTATTAAGGCCTTGGGCAACAAAAGATTCTATCCCTAAAGGAAGTTTTTTTTGTAATTCAATGGCTTCTTTCTCACTAGAAAAACGTGAGAAAACACAAGCACCTGTTCCTGTCATTCTAGACGGTGCGTATTCTATCAACCAAGCTAGTAGCTTGGCAACCTCATCGTAATGTTTAATTACCATAATTTGACAATCGTTATGATACTTATCATCGTTAAATAAATCTTTATCACAATAGATTGAGTCAAAATTGTTAGCTGTTAATTTAGTTGTTTTTCTTGGTAAGTCGGGTGAGCTAAAAACACTGACAGTTGAAATACTGATGTTGGGTTTGCTGACTAAATACCAACATTCTTCAGGTGCTACAGGGGTTAGCTTTTCCCCAATCCCTTGAGCGAAGGCAGAAAATCCGTGTATAAAAATTGGTACATCAGCACCTAAAGTAACACCTAATTTTGCCAATTTATCGGTTGATAAATTACAATTCCAAAGGTCATTTAATGCCACTAAAATAGTTGCAGCATTTGATGAGCCGCCGCCTAAACCACCACCCATAGGTAGTTTTTTATCAATACGTATTTTTGCACCCAACGACTTTAATATAATGGCCTGTTGTTCGGACTCAGCTTGATTAATTACTTCTTTTTTAAGTAACAATGCTGCTTTTACAATTAAATTATCTTCATTTTTCACACCATCAATAGGTGTTAATAGATCAATCGTTGCGTCATCAGTAACTGATATTTCTATTGTGTCGCTATAATCCAGAAATTGAAATAATGTTTCTAGTTCATGATAACCATCGCTACGTTGCCCTACGACATGTAAAAATAAGTTAAGTTTTGCAGGTGATGGAAAGGCCAAGAATTTATTTGAGCATTTATTAATACTATTGTTCATTGATATTGACTTAGATTTAGAAGCTAAAGGAAGTTAAATAGGATAATTAATCAATAAAACGCCAGTTTTTAACGGCTATTTTTATTAATAAGTTATCTTTTTCTATCGTAAATTGAGTGGCCATGTTTATGTTATTAAAATATTCATAGTTAGCGTATGTTATTTGCCATAATTCGTTATTGTAATAACTTGATATACTTACAGGTAAACGTGTAATTTCATTAATTTGAAGCTTGTCATCTGCTTGATATGGTAAGCCTTTTAACCAAAAGTTTAATGCTTGTGTCGGTAAAGTTAGGCCGGTTAGAGAATATATTAAGTTTGATAAATTTGTACCTCGATACTCTTTACCGTCGACTTTAATTAAATGTTGATTTTTATTAGATTTTAGATGAAGAACATTAATGCCTAAGTAACTCGTTAAATTCAATTCTTGTGTGCGTTGTTTTTCATTTACTTGCCAAATTAATGAGGCG
The DNA here is from genome assembly GCF_030547795.1 of Colwellia sp. 5_MG-2023. Classification (NCBI taxonomy): domain Bacteria; kingdom Pseudomonadati; phylum Pseudomonadota; class Gammaproteobacteria; order Alteromonadales; family Colwelliaceae; genus Colwellia; species Colwellia sp. 5_MG-2023. The sequence continues at coordinate 5,514 of NZ_JAUOPW010000018.1, forward strand.
CTTTCACGTTTACTTTTGTTTTGTAGCTGTTGAATAAAGGCTATTTTCCCGTTTAATTGCCATGCACTTTTGCTCAATAGTTGGGCTGTTCTTTGCTGTTCTGTCATTATTTCATGGTGATTTTGTGATGGTGTAATAGGCTTAGTGGCACAGCCGGAGACGAGGAAACTGATAAGCAATAGTATTCTGAATAATGAAGGAGATAATCTTAACATTTTTTATAGCGCCACTAAAAATAGATAAGTATTTGAACACAGCAATTTATGCAATTCAACAAGATAACTTTTTTTACTCTGTGCAATTCCTTTTAATTAGCGCGGTTATTTTGTAAAATATTCATTATTATTGTGATATTTATCACAGATCATATTTTAAAAGTGACGTTTGCATTATACTTACGTCGTTACTAAGTAAAATATCAATAGGTTTATTACATTGTCCATAGTTGCTGTTGGAATTAATCACAAAACTGCCCCTGTTGCGGTAAGAGAGAAAATATCTTTCAACCCAGATAGGCTTTCTGCTGCCTTACAAGAAATGTTATCAGCAGTAGGGTGCCGTGAAGTCGCTATTTTATCGACTTGCAATCGAACTGAGCTATATATTGTGCAAGAGGGGGACTTTAAAGTAACTCAAGCACGCTTAGTTGAATGGCTAGAAAGTTATCACAATGTTCCTGCTTCTATTATTTTACCTAGTCTCTATTGGCATCAGGATAAACATGCTGTTAATCATATGATGCGAGTCGCATGTGGCTTAGATTCTTTAGTATTAGGTGAGCCTCAAATTCTAGGGCAAATGAAACAAGCCTATAGCCAAGCTAAGGCTGCTGGCTCTATGGCCTTAGTAATGGACAGACTATTTCAACGTACTTTTGGTGTGGCGAAACAAGTCCGTACAGATACAGAGATTGGTGCAAGTGCTGTTTCTGTTGCCTTTGCCAGTGTTAATTTAGCTAAACATATTTTTGCCAGCTTAAGTAAAACCAAAGTTTTACTTGTTGGTGCAGGTGAAACAATAGAGTTAGTTGCTAAACATTTATATGAAAATAACGTAGGAAAAATTACGGTTGCTAATCGTACTATTGAACGCGCTGAAGTAATGGCGAAGAAAATTGGTGCTGAAGTTATTACGCTAGCACAAATTCCTGAACACATGTGTCGAGCAGATATTGTTATTAGCTCAACAGGCTCTACTTTGCCAATTATTGGTAAAGGTATGGTTGAACAAGCCATTGCGAAAAGGCGTCATCAACCTATTTTTATGGTTGATTTAGCGGTACCTCGAGACATAGAAGAGCAAGTAGGTGATTTAGATGATGTGTTTTTATATACCGTTGATGACTTGCAAAGCATTATTGCGCAAAATTTAGAGAATCGTCGTAAAGCTGCCGTGGAAGCAGAAAGTATTGTTGATAATCAATCTGATGTCTTTATGTCGTGGCTTCGAGGGTTAAATACTCAAGATACCGTGATTAATTTTAGACAACAGTGTTTACGTGAGCGTGATCAACTACTTGAAAAAGCATTGATACAATTAAAAAGTGGTAAAAATTCAGAAGCCGTTATCGGTGAATTAGCGACTAAATTAACGAATAAATTTATGCATGCGCCGACGAGTGCCCTACAATCGGCTGCACAAGGCGGTGAATTAGATAAGTTAATTTATCTTCGCGACATATTTAATATCGACAATTCAGAGTAGGTTTCAACGTCATAAGTTGTAAGGTACATCTGATAGTAAAACTAATCCTCTCTGACAATAAACTAGCTGCTGTAGAAAAATAATGTCTGTGCTAGAATAACCTCAGTTTAGTTTTCCTTAGTTTAAAACCTAGTGTAAACCCCCTTTTATAAGAAAGATTATTTTAATGAAATCGTCCGTTTATCAAAAACTTGAAGCTTTAGCTGAGCGCTTTGAAGAAGTTCAAGCCTTATTATCCGATCCTGAAACTATTAGTGATCAAGAAAAATTTCGTGCTTTATCACAAGAATTCAAACGTTTGGATGAAGTAACCTCCGTATTTCATCAATACCAAACTGCAGAAGATGATTTTGCCACTGCAGAATTAATGCTTAAAGATGATGATCCTGATATGCGTGAAATGGCGCAAGAAGAATTTAAAGAAGCTAAAAAGGCTGTTACCGATCTAGCTGAAGAATTACAAATTCTCTTACTACCACGTGATCCTAATGATGATAATAACTGTTTTGTTGAGATTCGCGCTGGTGCCGGTGGTGATGAAGCGGCTATTTTTGCGGGTGATTTATTTCGTATGTACAGTCGTTATGCTGAAAAGCAAGGTTGGAAAATTGAAGTAATGAATACCAACGAAAGTGAGCAGGGCGGTTATAAAGAATTAATTATGAAAATTAATGGTGAAGGTGTTTATGGACACATGAAATTTGAATCCGGTGGTCACCGTGTTCAACGTGTTCCTGAAACTGAATCTCAAGGTCGAGTCCACACGTCAGCATGTACCGTAGTTGTTATGCCGGAAATTCCTGAGTCGCAAGCCATAGAAATTAATAAAGCTGATTTAAAAGTTGATACTTTTAGAGCGTCAGGAGCGGGTGGTCAGCATGTTAACAAAACTGATTCAGCAATTCGTATTACGCATATTCCTTCTGGTGTTGTGGTTGAATGTCAAGATCAGCGCTCGCAACATAAAAACCGTGCTCAAGCTATGTCTGTATTACAAGCAAGGTTACAACAAGCTGAAGATGAGAAGCGTCGTAGTGAAGAAGAGTCTTCTCGTCGTAACTTAGTAGCAAGTGGTGACCGTTCTGAGCGTATTAGAACGTATAACTTTCCTCAAGGCCGCATGAGTGATCACCGTATTAATTTAACTCTATACCGTTTAAATGAAATTATGGAAGGTAGTCTACAGTTGATTATGGAGCCTATTATGCAAGAAAATCAAGCTGATTTATTGGCTGAGCTTGCTGAGCAACATTAATCTGTGGCTAATTTATTATCATCGGCGTCCTACCAAGTACGATTAATTGGTGATAACACGATTGCTAATTTAATTAAGCAAGGCTATGCACTGTTAGAAGAAACTTCTGATAGTGCCAAGCTTGATGTCGAAATTTTATTATCTTTTGTCCTTAATAAAGACCGTAGTTATTTACTTACTTGGCCTGATAAATTACTAAGTGATGAGCAATTACATTCATTTCTACAGATACTCGTTCGTCGTATTCAAGGCGAGCCAATAGCGTACATTACAGGTATGAAAGAGTTTTGGTCATTACCTTTATCTGTATCTAAAGCAACACTTATTCCTCGACCCGATACTGAAACCTTGGTTGAATCAGTGCTTGAGCAATTTCAGAATAAAGAAAACATTCGTTGCCTTGATCTAGGTACAGGCACTGGGGCTATTGCATTAGCTTTAGCAAGTGAAAACCCAACATGGAATGTCAGTGGCCTTGATTTTAATATGGAAGCGGTAACGCTAGCACAACTTAATGCAAAGAACTGTCAATTACCACAGGTCACTTTCTTTCAAAGTGATTGGTTCTCTAATGTAGAGGCAAATAAAAAATTTGATTTAATTGTTTCAAATCCACCTTATATTGATGGCGATGATCATAATTTAACACAAGGTGATGTTCGCTTTGAACCGGACTCTGCACTTATTGCTAAGGAGAATGGTTTGGCTGATATAAAGCATATTGCGACACTAGCACGTAGCTTTTTAACGGTGAAAGGACAATTATTTTTTGAACATGGTTTTGCTCAAGGAGAGGACGTTAGAAATATATTAACTGGATTAGGCTTTGATAATCCGAAAACAGAACAGGATTTAAATGGCCATGATCGTATTACATGGGCTACTTTTTTAAATAAATAAAATAATAACAGGAGTTAATTATGTTTAAACATATACATATGACCTTAGCAGTAGTGAGTATAAGTTTTTTAACTTTACGCTTTATATGGTTACTAGCTAATTCACCTAAATTGCAAGCTAAGTGGGTAAAAATCACCCCCCATATTATTGATACATTATTGCTAACGCTTGGCGTAATTATGGCTGTTCAATATTCAATTAACCCGTTTGAGCAGTTATGGTTAGGAGAAAAATTATTAGCAATAGTTGCCTATATATTCACGGGTTATTATGCGCTGAAGCTTGCTAGAAATAAATTTATGCGAATTTTAGGTTACTTTGGTGCTGTTGGATGGTTTATGTTAATAATGAAACTAGCCATGACACGCGAAGCAATTTTTTTCTTATAATAATACTAATAACACTACTAATTAAACATTATGAATACATTGTTGCTTTCCGAAATTCAATCTCAAGAAAAAGATTTATTAGAAACACTGGTGTTACTTGAAGATTATATTTTTAAGGTTAACTCAGCTGAACAGTTTATAAGTAGTTTTGATCCGTCACTTGATACTTTAGAAACTATTATTGAACAATGCCAAGCTGTTATTGCCGAAATTGTATCGCCTTTAGATAAAAGTGAAGTGTTAATGAATGAACTTTTCTATCAACACCTATTTATTGATAATCATAAAAAACATTGGCCGATAAGCGCTTTTAAAGTGGCAGCTAGTTTAAATCAACGTTCAATGTCGCCTATTGTTAAAGCAGTTCTTCTTTGCGAAATTATCAATGCTTGCGATTTTAGTGCTGATATAGTTTTTGTACCAAATAAAGTTATGGTTCGTCTTTGTTGTGATGAGCAATATGCTATTATTTTTGATCCTGTTACAGGAGAATCTTTAGATTGGCACGAACTTGATTTACGTCTTGAAGAGCTTGAGGGGGACCCTAGTCAACATGAATTTTCTAGCATGAATAGAGAAGCCATTTTGGCAGAGCATTTAAGTGCATTAAAGAATGCTTTAATTCGTGATAAGGCTTTTGAACAAGCATTATCATGTGTTGATTTATTACTGTCATTAAATCCTGACGATCCACTTCAACGCCGTGATCGTGGCTTTTTGCTTCACCAGTTAGATTGCTTTAAAGTAGCGGTTGATGATTATCGTTATTTTGTTGAGAAGTGTCCAAAAGATCCCGCGGCACAATTATTAAAAGCGCAACTTGATAACATTACATTAAGTGAAACTACTTTTCATTAATCCCTTTTATTTATAAATAGCTATTTATACAGTTAAAAAAATAGGAAAATAAATGTCTACCTCTTTGGCTATGCCACTAATAACAAATGATGCCGTTGTATTAGGTTTACTTTCGCTGATTTTAGGTTTTATTTTTTATACTTCCAATAGTCAACATCCTGTTTGGAAGAAGTTTTATCAATATGTACCCGCATTATTGCTTTGTTATTTACTTCCTTCATTATTGAATACTTTTGGTATTGTTAGCGCCCAAGTCAGTAGCGTTGATGATATTGCAAAATATTATTTATTACCTGCTTGCTTAGTTTTATTAACACTAAGTATTGATATTAAAGCGATTGCAGCGCTCGGTAATAAAGCAATTATTATGTTTCTTACAGGTACTGTTGGTATTGTTATTGGTGGACCGATAGCCTTATTAGCAGTGTCTGCCGTTTGGCCTGAATTAATAGGTGTAACTGGCCCTGATGCAGTATGGCGTGGTATGGCTTCATTAGCTGGTAGTTGGATTGGTGGCGGTGCAAATATGCTTGCTATGAAAGAAATTTATGGTGCTGACGGTAAAATATTTACCATCATGGTAACCGTTGATATTGTTGTTGCTAATCTATGGACGGCTTGTTTGCTTTATTTTGCTGCTAACCATAAGCGTATTGATGCGAAAAGTGGTGCTGATACCTCGGGCATTGATAGACTCATTGATAAAGTTGAACATTTTGAACGCAATAATGCCAGACGATTTGAGTTAAAAGATCTGATGCTTATTATTGCTATTGGCTTTGGTGCTACCGGTGTCGCTCATTTTGCTGCAGACATATTAGTACCTTTTTTCACAACGAATTACCCGGAATTAGAAAAATTCAGCTTACACAGTAAATTGTTCTGGGTTATTGTTTTAGTAACGGCCATTGGCTTAACATTATCTTTTACTAAAGCCAGACAACTTGAAGCGGCTGGCGCGTCAAAAATAGGTAGTAGCTTTCTTTATATACTAGTTGCGACTATTGGTTTACATATGGATGTTACACAAGTGGTTGAAGCACCAAAATATGTTGTTATCGGCCTAATCTGGATGGCAATACATGTCATTTTATTGTTAATTGTTGGTCGAATGATCAAAGCGCCTATATTCTATTTAGCCGTAGGTAGCCAAGCGAATGTTGGTGGAGCTGCTTCTGCTCCTGTTATTGCTTCGGCATTTCATCCTTCATTAGCACCTGTTGGGGTGTTATTAGCGGTATTAGGTTATGTTTTAGGTACCTATATGGCGTGGATGTGTGGACAATTGCTACGTATTATTGGCAGTTAACGTGTAAAATTTTATTTTGTATTTTTATTTTATAGATAACATTTTTAAATCGATTTTTTATTAGATTCTTTATTAGGAAGTATAATGACAATAAAGTCAGTTAAAGTAAGTGGTATTGATGTAGCCAATGATAAACCATTTGTACTATTTGGTGGTATGAACGTACTTGAATCTCGTGACTTAGCCATGAAAATTGCGGAGCATTATGTTGAAGTAACGCAGAAATTAAATATTCCATATGTATTTAAAGCATCTTTTGACAAAGCTAATCGTTCTTCGGTTAACTCATATAGAGGACCAGGCTTAGATGAAGGTTTGAAGATATTTGAAGAAATCAAATCAACGTTTAATGTGCCGATCATCACTGATGTTCATGAGCCTTACCAAGCACAACCGGTAAGTGAAGTTGTTGATGTTATTCAACTACCAGCTTTTCTTGCCCGACAAACAGATTTGGTTGTTGCTATGGCTAAAACGGGTGCTGTAATTAATGTGAAGAAACCACAATTTCTAGCTGCTCATGAAATGAAGCATATTATTACTAAGTTTGGCGAAGCTGGTAACGAAAATATTTTACTTTGCGAGCGCGGTAGTTGTTACGGCTATAACAACCTTGTTGTTGATATGTTAGCAATGGATGAAATGCGAAGCTATGCCCCTGTTATTTTTGATGCAACGCATTCATTACAAAAACCAGGTGGTAGAAGTGATAGTGCTGACGGACGTCGTGCACAAGCGGCTCAATTAACACGTAGCGGTATGGCAATTGGTATTGCAGGTTTGTTTATAGAAGCGCATCCAGATCCATCAGCTGCTAAATGTGATGGCCCTTGTGCATTACCACTTGATAAACTTGAACCTTACTTAGCGCAAATGAAAGCGATTGACGATTTAGTAAAAGGGTTTGCCCCATTAATCACCGATTAATTTTGTTACTAATATATTGATTGTCAGCTATAAAGACAGTGAAGGGGTTTCGTCCTGAAATAGGTTGACGGTTTTAATCAAAGGCCAGTAGCTTTTGCTTCTGGTCTTTTTTGTTTTTTAAGCAGTTCAGTTTTGATGTTTAATTTGGTTAACTGATGAATTTCTTTACTTTTTTAAATACAACTTCTTTTTAATAGGGGAAAGGTAGTCAATAAATAGTTTGCCTTTCAAGAGGTTTATTTCATGTTGCATAACAATCGCTAGAAAATCATCACTTTTAATTGTTATGTCTTTTCCATTACTATCAAATACTTATAAAGTATTTGATAGTAATGTCAGTGTTGTTCAAATTTGAGTGGCTGTCCTTTGTAATTTTTTTAAAATCCATGTCACTGACCTCGTTGATTTAGTTGTGATTACTTACAGTTAAAATTTATGATGAATGTTGTCAAATGGACTAATCGTTCCAGCATGCCTTTCACCAATGACGTGCGTGTAGATCTCAGTTGTTCTTAAGTCAGAATGCCCAAGTAGTGTTTGCACTGTTCTTATGTCCGTTCCATTAAGTAATAAAGCCGTTGCAAAGCTATGACGAAATGTGTGTGCTGATACTTTCTTAGGAATCTTTGCTTTTATAACAGCTTGTCGTAAATGTCGAGTTAGCGTTGATGGATGAAGATGGTGGCGACAAATATATCCATCGATAGGATGTTCACAACGAGTGGAGGAAGGGAAAATATATTGCCATGCAAAATTTTTCATTGCTGTTTTATATTTTCTATGTAGTGAAGCTGGTACTGATGTTAAACCAAATCCATCAAGCAAATCTTGTTTGTGTATAACTTCAACATGATTTATTTGATCTGTAATTATTTCATTAAGCGCTTTAGGTAATATTGTTAATCTATCTTTTTGGCCTTTTCCTCTAAAAATAAATATAGTTTGATTTGAAAAATCGATATCTTTTATTCGTAACCTCAATACTTCATTCAACCGTAAACCCGAACCATACAAAATAGAAATGATTAATTGATAGGGCATTTTTAAGTTAGCAATAATAGCAGCTACTTCATTTGCAGAAAGCACCGTTGGAATATTTTTAGGTCGCTTAGCGTATGAAAAAATTAAACCATCAAATTGTTGATCTAACATGTGCTTATACATGAAAACTAACGCGCATAAAGCTTGATTTTGTGTAGCTGCACTAACACGGCGATTGACCGCTAAATGAGTTAAAAAGTGGTTTATTTCTGCTGCACCCAACTCTTTGGGGTGACGTTTGTCATTAAACATAATGAAAATTTTAACCCAATATAAATAACTTTTTTCTGTTTGTAAGCTATAGCGTTTAGCTCGAATTACATCTCGAAGAGACTGTAAAAAAGGAGATTTTATGATCATAAAAAAACACCTCACTAAGCTGTATATATATACAGTTATAATGTGTTTTCCCTAAAAACGCAATTTTTTATGTAGAAAGTGAGCATTAATATGCTCACTTTCTACATAGGTAAAATTTTAATTTATTGATTTTTAGTATTTAATTTTTTAAGCACTGCGTCATACTCAGCACAAAATAGCTGAGTATGACGCAGTGCTTAGTTTCTACAAACTTAATGTTTAAAATAAAACCACCTGTTTAACTATAAAGCTTTGACAAGTAATAATTTAATTATTATTGTTTTGTTATTCTTTTATTTCATAATCCGTTACTATCGTGAATTATGGATAATATACTGTTAGAGTTTTGGTCAATATCGAGTATTTATGAAAGGGAAGCATGTGGAAGAGTTTAAAGTAGAGCAGTTGATAGTCCTGAAAAAGGACGGGGGGTTTTGTAACAATACTAAATCTTTTAATAAGCTACTTCAGTCAAATTCAGATATTGTAATTACAAAAGACCTTCTTAAGTATAAGAAAGAACTGGAAGTTTCTTATGCTTTAATATGTGATGATGTTGAAGGTAAAGAGCAACGATTCTTTCAGGTGTCTTTGGTTATGTCCTCGGGAGAAGATTCGTTGGATTTATTTGTCGAACTTCAACGAGAAATTAGAAGCCTTATATCTAAAGCAGGCGGCGCACCTGAAACCTTGATTGATGACGTTTCAACTTACTATGCAAATAAAGCATACCCCTTTATACACAGAATTGAGAATTTACTTAGAAAACTGATTACTAATTTCATGATTAGGAAAATCGGTAGCAGTTATGTTCAAGAGGCATCCCCTAGTGAATTCAAAGTAGCTATTGATAACAGTAAAAGAAAAAGTAATGGCTATATGAATGCTATGTATCAAGTTGATTTCAAACATTTATCTGATTTCTTATTTAAGCCTTATACTAGAAAAAAGGATAGTGATTTACATCAGATGATTCGTAAAGCTACTGCTATAGAGGATTTAAACTTAGACGTACTTAATGAGTTTGTTCCTCGTTCTAACTGGCAGCGATACTTTTATTCCGAGGTTGACTGTGAAGATACTTTCTTAGCCAAGCGCTGGAAAGAACTGTATGAGTTAAGGTGCATGATCGCGCATAATGCAATCGTGAATAAAGCTACTTTTACTCGAATAGTGGAGTTAATCGAGGAAGTTGAAAAAATATTACAAACTGCTGTTGATAGGCTCGATAAGGTAGATGTTCCTGAAGACGAACAAGATATTGTAGCTGAAAATGTAGTATCTAATATCAATGATACTTTTGCGGGTTTTATATTTGAATGGAACTTATTAGAGCAGTTCCTTGCTGATCTTTATAATTTCTTGGGAAATTTTGATAGATTTAAAAAGGTAGCAAACGCCTCTTCTCGTATCCCTGGTAGGAAACTCCCTCCAACACATTTACTCCGTTACTTACCCAAGTTTAAACTAATGCCTAATGCACTATTCGAAGATATCCATGAAATTAGAATCTTCAGGAATAGACTTGTGCATGGAATAGAGTCGTATTCATCTACAGAGTTATTAGGTATGAAGGAAAAATTGGATTCAGCTAGTATTAATACTCGTTCAATATTGGAGAAATTGGTAAACCAAAAGTGTACAGTCTACTTTGAAGAAAGTGATGGTGATTATTCTATCAAGAGGGTTGAAAGTATCTTGTATGGTAAAGTTGAAGAATTATCAATTAAAAACCAAATGTTTCAATCTATCGATGACATAGTAAAGCTTGTGAGTGATTCGTTTTTCATTAGCAATGAAAACATTGAGCTAATAAAACTCTAACAAGTTACTCAAACGGGCAAAAAACAGCTGGCTTTTGCTCGTTCCTCGCTAATTTTAGCCAGCTATTTTATTGCCGCTTAGCAAAGCGTTATAACGATAAGGAGTATCGGTGCCAACTTTAACTAAAAAGAATATCCCATTTATCTTTCTTGCAGTTATTTCTGCTTTTTGGGCTTATTTCTACCAAAGTTCGAATACTCTGAATGAATATGGCGTAGAAAAACCAGAATGGCTGTTATTAATTGACGGTTTAATTGTTTTACCTATTTTATGCTTTTTGTGTGTTAAAGATAAGAAAGAAGCCGCCATTAAAGCTGTAGCATATGGTTGTCTAATTATATTACTTGGTAGCTTTATTATTCCTGAAAGCTCAAAGATTGCATGGCCTTACCTTGAATCATTACGCTACCTCGCTATTGTTGCATTCATCGTTTTCGAAGTTATAACTATCCTTACTGTGTTTTTTGCGGTCAAAGCTTCGCTAACCAAAGAAGAAGATCCTGATATAGCTATATCACAGCCAATTGAGAATATTATAGGTAAAGGTGCTATTAGTGCATTGCTATCTTTTGAGGCTAGAGTTTGGACATACGCATTATTTTCAAAAAAAATAAGGCAGCAATATTTTACTGGTGATGTTCACTTTAGCTGTCATAAGAAAGACGGCACACAAAGTAATCAATTAGGTTTTATTCTCATTATTTTGTTTGAATTACCCGTTATGCATATGCTGCTACATTTTTTATGGTCTCCTTATGCTGCTAATGTAACAACGGTTTTAACGTTTCTAGGATTAACTTTTTTTATCGCCGAGTATAAGGCTATTGCAATCAGGAAAATTTCAATTGTGCCAGAAAGCATTATTGTCAGGTATGGGCTATGGAACCCTTTAAACATTCCTTTAAATAAAATTAAACATGTACAACCTAATTCAAAATTTATACGTAGGTCAGGTAATGTTAATAGGTTTAATTTAGCAGGCAATCCAAATGTAGAGATCAAGCTTAACTCAGGTAAGTTTATTTATTTAGGTGTTGATTCACCGAATGAGTTTATTTTAACTCTAGAAAAGTATAGAGAAAAATCGTTATAACAAGTCGTTTAAAAGGACAAAAAACAGTTGGCTTTTGCTCCTTCGTCGCTTATTTTAGCCAACAATTTTTTGCCTCTTAACGAGGCGTTGAGGCTGTAGAATAACTAACTCAGTCAAAACGACGAGTTTTTTTAGCTCCTGTATCAGGCTGTAGAGTGTTAACGCGATATAGGTAATGCATTTAGTCCCCCTATTTTATGGTGAAATTTATAATAAACGAGTTATTCTACAAACTCGTTAGCTTTTTAATCAAAATTGGAGTCTAATTTTAAATGTTGAAAGTATACCCTGATGGAGTATACTTTGATTTATAAGACTAAAGAATTTAGTTCTTTGACTAAAAAAGAAAGTTTAACTGATGATGATCTTATTATCGCTTGTAGAGAAATGAATAATGGTCTTTATGATGCCGATTTAGGTGGAAATGTATATAAAAAACGAATTGCATCAGGTAATAAAGGAAAAAGCGGTGGTTATCGTACAATCATTGGTGCCGTCATTGGAAGTAAGTACTTTTTCTTCTACGCTTTCGCTAAAAGTGCCAGAGCTAATATTAATGCTAAAGAAAAATTAGCGTTAAAAGAATTAGCTAAAGAGTTTCTTGATTTTGATCAAGATGAATTAGACGAGCTTGTCCAATCTGGAGAGCTAATAGTAGTAGGTGAATAAAATGAGTGATATTTTAAAATCAGTTCATAGAACGGCTAAAGGACTTAAAAAGTCTGGTGTAATTGATAAAACTACAATGCGTAAATTTGACGCATTATGTTTAACCAGTGTCCATGAGTTCACTCCTGCTCAAGTTCGAAGCCTAAGGTTAAAAAACAACCTTTCTCAGCCAGTATTTGCACAGTACTTTAATGTTAGCGATAAACTCGTGAAAAAGTGGGAACAAGGAGATAGCTCTCCAAGGGGAGCTGCACTAAAGATGTTATCACTGGCTGAAAAAAAAGGCCTAGAGGCTATAGCGTAACCAACAGAAGCATGTTCCACCTAATCTAATAATAAGTTACTTTATTAGATTAAGTGGTTTGGTCGAACTATAAGTCATTAAAGCAGGACAAAAAATAGTTGGTTTTTGCTCGTGCCTCGCTTATTTTACTTAAATCTCCAGCTAATGCTGCTCATTTATCTAAATCAATTGAGCAGTATAATTCAGGTCAAGTAAAGTCTAGAGACTTAATAGATGGTTAGACAACTTGCATGGACTGATGAAGCTAGGAGTGATTATGTCTACTGGCAAAGGCAAGATAAAAAGACTTTAAAACGTATAAATAAACTAGTTAATGACTCCAAGCGTTCTCCATTCGAGGGTATTGGTAAACCTGAGCCATTAAAAGAGAATTTATCTTGTTTTTGGTCTAGACGAATAGATGAAACTAATCGTTTAGTTTATGCAGTATCGGATTCATATTTAACTATAATTTCCTGTCGCTATCACTATTAGTGTAAGCGGCAGCTAACTTAGATCGGTATAAGTTTCAAATATGAATCCAGAAAATATCATAAAATCTTCGGTTACGACAATTCAAAATGGTGTTGCACGAGCTGACGGAAAGCTTTATGTAACTGAAAAAAATATTAATTTTGCCCCCTATAATAAGGAATTAGGGCTTGGTCCATATGAGCTGAAGCGAAGAGAAGTTTCAAAGGTAGAAAAGTGTTTGGGCAAGGGAGGAGGTATCTTTCGTGTAACATCAGACGCGATTCAAATTACGCTTGTTGATGGCAGCAAGTATCAATTTATTTTGTCTAATCCAAAAGAGTGGTTAAGTCTGCTAAGTAATTAATCAGCTAACAAAGCGCTCAAACGGAAAAATTACAGTTGGCTAGCGCTTCGCGCAGTTTAGCCTAATTGTATTTTTCCGCTTAGCTTAGCGTTGGTATTTCAAAATATTCACATTTGGAGCAAAATTTAAAGTGGGTGACAATGTTATTTGTAATGTTATTTAACATTCAGAGCAAAATCAGGCGCTCAGATCCCATTGATTGTTGTTCTTTTTGAGCATCTACTTAAATGAACAACTGGACTACAAAAAGCTAAGCTATGCAAACAGTTTTCCCTAAAAACTGACTAAAGTTGTTTTATATCATTTAAACTTTAATTCGTTAAAACAAACATTTGACTGAAAAAAGTCGAAGAGTATATTTTTACTTATTCTTAAATCATTTTTTTAACGAAGTACATACTATGAGCAATTCTAAAATTTATTTAAACGGATTAGGATTAGGTTCCTTATCAGCTGCGGTTTACTTAGTGCAGAAAGTTGGCTTCAACCCAGAAAATATTCACATTTTTGAAAAAAACACTGAAACGGATTTAGTCGGTGGATCAATGGATGCATCTTTTAAAATGATTGATGGCAAGCCTGTTTATATAATGCGAGGCAGCCGTATGTACGAAGATAAAGTATATTGCTGCACCAAAGAATTTTGGTCATTAATACCTTATGACGAACTTAGGTCTTGCCTAGACGACTATGAAGCTAATGCTAAAGAATGCAATATGGACACTGTGGTTCGTCTATTACATGCAAACGGAGAGAAAGATACTGGGCACGATCTTGGATTAGGTGCTACTGAAGCTCTTCAAATGGCTCGATTAATAGAAATACCAGAATCTAAAATACCAGCGGATGCTAAAATCACAGATTATTTTAGTGACGCTTTTTTCAAGAGTAATTACTGGTACATGTGGCGTGCTCTTTTTGCATTTCAGCCATGGCACTCTGCGATAGAGATGAAGCGTTACATGAAACTATTTTATCACCGTATGTCTGATATGGATAAAATGACCTCTTTAGAACGTACACGTTACACAAACTACCACTCGTTCATTCTTCCTGCTATTAAACTCATAACAAAAAAAGGCGTTCAAATACATTATAATACTTGTATTACGGATGTTGATTTTAAAGAAAGTGATGATAAACGCTGGGTGGAACGCTTACATTTAAAAAATGCAGAAGATGAAACCTTAGACTCAATAGAGGTTAAACCACAAGATAAAGCATTTTTGACAATCGGGTCAATTGTTTCTAATCATTCTTATGGTTCTCATAATGAGCCTGTATCTACAACACCGGTAGAAAAACCAGGCGAAGCTTATCAATTATGGCAAAACATAGTATCAAAACAAACAGACCTAGGTAGGCCAGACCGTTTTTTACGTGACGTTTCACTTTCTAGAATGATGCACTTTACCGTAACTTTTAGAGGAAACCTTTTTGAAAGAAAATTCCAATGGTTAGTTGAACGACAAATGGGAGTACAAAGCCCGTTACCTTTAACACAATCTCCGTGGATAATGCATTTACACACCTATCGCCAGCCTTTTTTCCCAGGTCAAGCGGCTGATACCTGTGTAATTTGGGTTTCAGCATTAGGTGAAGATAATATTGGTCAATTTGTAAAAAAACCGATGTATGAATGTACTGGAAAAGAAATTTTAGAAGAGCTTTTAGGGCATTTATGGGTAGATCTAGACGAAAACGAAAAAACAGAACTTCTTGAAACATCTTACTGTATACCTTGTAGATTACCTTACGGGATCTCTCAGTTTTTACCTAGAACTGAAGGTGACAGACCTCCTGTTGTCCCTAAAGGCTCGCAAAACTTTGCACTGTTAGGACAATTTGTTGAAATACCAGATGGGATAGTTTTCACAACCGAATATAGTGTTCGTGGTGCTATATTAGCCATTAACAACTTAATAGACCCATCAATAAAACCACCTGAGATGTACTTTGGTCAACACCATTTATGGGATAACTTAAAAAATGTAAAAGCAATTTTAAGTTAATTCCCCAGGAACGCTCGTTTTAAAAATAACGTGTAACAATAACAAGGCCTTATATGGACGCTCCCCTGAAATCAAGGGGAGTTAGTTTGTAAAGGTTAATTGTAACGCTTTTCTGTGTTAATTCTCATGTATATCATGTTATCGATTCGCCACTAGCTTGCTGTATATCGATGGTAATGACATATATTCGACCTATGCCGTTATTTCAGAAAAGTAAAAAGGACATATAGAGGAGAAGATAAACGAAAACTTATCCCTCGAGAAAATAATCCGTATTCTTATGAATGTACTGAGAATTATTTTCAACTTAGAGAAAAGAACGGAAATAGTGAAATTATTCCTGTTTATCTATATCAAGGCGAACAAGACGGTTTGGTTAAATTGTAAATATTACAAGCAATTCAACAGTAAAAGTAAAAAGAATTAAAAAGAAGAATTAAAAAATTAAAAAAGACAGTCACTTAAATTTTCCAATAAAAACAGGACGGCAAGCTCAGTTTAAAAATGATGAATCGTGTAAACAGCTAAGCTACATTGACAAAATGAAGGTTAAAATAGACAGCCCAATCGGCCGACGACAATACACTAAGCGATTAGGTGCTATCGAGCCAGTGTTTGGCAATATTACCGTCAACAAAGGCATGAATAGATTGACCTTACGCGGGAAGGAAAAGGTAAACACCCAATGGCAAATGTATTGCCTTGTTCATAATATTGAAAAGTTAAGAAACAACCTGCATTAAGGGTTAAAAGCCCAACTCCACATCATACAAATCGTTATAACACTGAATTATCAGACGTTAATCCACTATTTCGTTAAGTTAACGATGTAAAAATAAAATCGTCAAAAACGTAAACGTTTTTGATTGTTAAAAGAAAACAATCCGGTTAGAGTATTTTGATTAATAAATAATATAAAAACGAGTTATTCTACAAGCTCGTTATGTTTTTCTAATGGTCGGCGTAATGTCCACCAATAGCGAATATATAAACATACTCTTCATCGAACTTGTAAATGAGTCTGTCTTTTTGAGAAATTCGCTTCGACCATAAACCAGACAGGTTATGTTTTAGTGGCTCGGGTTTTCCTAATCCACTACTTGGATCTGAGCGAAGCATTTCTTTTAATATTTTACATAGCGCTTTATGTAATTTTTTATCTTTTTCTCTTAACTGCTCATAAGTGAGCCACGTTTTACCTTCAAAGATTAATGATCTCATCTAATTGCTCTTGTGTTGGTTTGTGGCCTTTATTACTCTTATGTGTATTCATTGATTCAGCTATTTGTTGCATCAAGCTATTACTTTGTAATACGTGTAATGTTTCTTGTTCTCTTTCCCAGTCATCAGCACTCATTACAATAAAAGCATCGCCAGCACGCCTGGTTACTTTAATAGGTTCATGCTTGCTAACTGTCTGTTCAACGTATGTTTTTAAGTTGTCTCTAAACTGATTTACACTTATGCTGTCCATAGTAAGCTCCAATATTATGTACGGTATTGTCGTACATTGTAGTTTAAAAAATATAACAAGTCACTTAAAAGGACAAATAACAGTTGGTTTTTGCTCCTGCGTCGCTTATTTTAACCAACTATCATTTGCCTCTTAGTGAGGCATTGGTATGACTCCCCACGTCAAGTTAAATACACTGATCCTTATTCACTTCTATGATTAAGTGAGTTAACGCATAGAATGAAGCAAGTAATTTCGTCGGTTATCATGCTGATATTCGTGGATTATTAACCTATTGGTTAACAGCGCCTACCTTACTCATTTCGTCGTGACACCTGTCTTCATTATCGCTAACGGCATCCTGCCTAACGCGATACTTGTATATCCTTATACATCGTATGTTCGTGGTTCAATAGCCGTTAAGCTATTGCCATCCTAACGCCGTCGGTGGTTGTGCCACACCCGATGCTTGATCCCATGCGCTAACTCAAAACTCTTCTCTATTAAAATATTCATGCAGGCATCCTTGCTAAACGTAACTTCACATCAATGACAGGTAAGACAACTTCTCGTGATATTGCCCAAATATAGGCTATCATTTCTCTGGCGATAGCCGTAACAACCACATTACGATGCTTACCTTTGTGCATTAACCGGTTATACCTGCGACATAGCCTTAATTGCGCTTGCCATGCCATATCGATGACCTCTTTAGTTAATCCTTCTTGTCTTAATTGCATTTCTTTAGAAATATTGGCGTTGTGTTTATACGAATGTGCACCTTCGACCAGTAGTCGTCTTGCACGGCTGTTACCACATTTGGTAATAGCACCTAAGTGACGTTTACCGCCACTTGAATGTTCACTCGGCACAAAGCCAAGGTAACTCATTAATTTTCTAGGGTGGTCGAAACGTGTTAAATCGCCTAGCTCGGCAATAACACCTGTAGCCACTAACAATCTCACTCCTCGCATCGCTTGTACCGCTTTTACTACGGGATAATAGCGCCAGTTTTTTACTTGATGTGTTAGCTCATTATCCAACCGTTTTAAGCGTTTAAGTCGCTCGGTAATAGTCGATACAGCTTCTTGTAAAACAATTTGCTGGCATGGATGAGGTACAACTAATTCAGCGAGCCAACGTAGATGTTGTAAAGACCAGTTATCATTCACTTTGCTGGTGATATTATTACGCAGTAGTAGTGCTTTTAGTTGATATTTAGCATCTTTTAAATCTTTCATCGCGGTTTCTCGTGAGCGAGATAGGTCTCTTACTGCTTCATCTTCTGGCTCAGGTACATAAATAGGTGTTAATTCTTCTGTTTTGAGTAGTTTTGCTAATTTCAATGCATCACGTTTATCAGTCTTAATGCGTTCACCAGGCTTTTTGGGGATAAGCGAAGGTGCAATAACATAACAGCAGTGATGAAGACTGGTCAGTAAACGATAAATCCAATACCCACAAGGCCCTGCTTCATATACAAAATGTAGTGTTGCATCAGGATATTTAGACTGAAGTTGTTTAGCGAGTTTCTTAAACGCGGCTTTATTACTGAGAATTCTGCCTAGGTGGGTTGGTTTCGCCCCACGTTGGTCTTCTATATAAGCCACTTCGGTAAATGTTTTATGTGTATCTAAGCCAATGAAAAGTATGTTATGTTTTGACATGCTAGCCTCTGTTTTATATTGTTGACACAGTTAGTATGGCTCTGGTTTGTAAAACTAGCCCACGTTCAGAGGCTAGCACCTCGTGGGGAGTCATTGTGTCTATGTTTACTTTTGAGTTTGGCGTAAATATCTATACAAATGAAAAAACTATTATCTAAATTTTTAAAATCAGAGTTAAAAATAAATATTGTTGTCACGATAATATTTTTAAGTTCTGTTGGTTTAATGTATTTGGGCGTCTTGAAGCCAAAAGGGGTTTATCAGTTACTTGGTTTAACTTTGTTGTTGGTATCCCTTTACCCATTGTGCTTGGTTATCAAAAACAAGTTTATATTTGTAAATTCACACAAAATATTATTGTTTTCGATTAAGGGGCTAAGCTTTTTGGCAATTAATATTGCAATTATTCTGTTGTTTTTATTTGTTGTATTGGATAGCTTTTTTGTATTGTAAACATAACAAGCACTTCAACAAGGACAGATGGTGGTTAGCTCCTACGCTGTGCTTTGGATTATAGTCAACCACCATTAGCCTGTTAGGCTATATATTTCGACCATCGTACTCCGAGGATAAACATGACTGAAAATCAGTTAAAAAAATTGAAATATTACGTGATTGCAATTACCGTATTATTCGTAGCTGGACACCTGTGGTGGGAGCATTTAAATGGTGGAATATTGAGCCATCACTTAATACACCATTCTGATTATCCTGCAATATCAAACTGGTGGGGGCTATTAATTCTCCCATTCTTAGCGTGGCTTTCTATAGCGCGCATAGAAAAACGTACAATTTTTCAATCTGGTGATTCACCAGTAAAAGAAAAAATTTCAAGAGGAATACTTATTGGTTTTTTCGGCATGCTGATTTTAAGTTTTGTGCAGTCATTCAGCTTTAGTGTCGGCTACGAGAGCGTTGCAATTTACTTGTCTTTAGGTTTGGTAGTAGTTGGTTTATTCCTGCCTATATATAGAGCGGAGTGTATTTTTGGTTATGTATTTGGCTCAATAGTTTTTACTGGCGCAATAATTCCGCTCATAGGTATATTGGTAATAGCGGGGATTTCATGGTTTTCTCATGTATGTATAAAGCCATTAGTTTTTCGAGTTATTAGGGCGCAACCGCAGTAGTCTAGCCTAACAATCCTTGTCATTCGGGTCTTCGGCCCCTGCGACGCTCACGAGTTCGCGCGCATGTGCGGGGCGTTGAGGCTGTAGAATTTCTTCAAAAAGACGGATTTACGTCTTTTTTATATTTCTTCAATTGTTTGTTTTTTAAGCTTAAAGCAAGTTTCTCGCTGTGATCTAATAGATATTATTCACTGATAGCAAAATATCATGGCCAATTATAAACCCGAGATATGCGCTTTAGTATTTAAAGATTGACTTAGTCGCGTCATAAGGTCGGGGTTAATTAACCGTTTACCATCTATTTTTCTGCTACGTAATCATTATATCCAAACATCATTTTGGGCAGTAAGTGTACTGTCAGAGTCGCCTGTATTTACAACACCTTTGGGTTCAACAATCATAATTTTACATTCATTGTTGGCAATCGGTTTATGTTCAACACCTTTAGGGATCACAAACATTTCTCCTGAATTTAATGTGACATTACCGTCGCGAAATTCGATGTTAAGTGTACCTTCTATAACAATAAATACTTCATCAGTGTCAGGATGATCATGCCAAACAAAACTGCCTTCAACTTTTACTAACTTAAATTGATAATCATTCATTTCGGCAACAACACGTGGTGACCAATGTTCGGTAAACTTCGTGAACTTATCCTTAAAATTAATTATATCGTTATTCATGTTTATTTATCCTATTTAATGATCGACCGTATTAAAGTGACATTGTTAGCTTAGCCTAACAATGAGCTTATAAATGTTAAATAGTGTTGCCTGCTTCCTGTTGATGAAAGTAGCGATTAAGTGCCAATGATTGCAGTAAACTGGTAACGCTTGAGGTTGCCCAATATAAACCGATAGCAGATGGAAAATTGATTAAGGTAATAATACAAATAATTGCGGGAATAACAAATAACAAGGTGCTAGTTTGTTCTGCGCTACCGGGCATCACAACCATAGAAAAATAAGTAATAACGCCAACAAGTAATGCCAATGCTACGTCAGGTTTTGCAATATTAACAATCCAAGCAAACTTACTATTAAAGATTACTTGTTGAAGAGCTTGAAACATACCTAATCCAAATACACCTTGGCTTGCTATATTCATCACACTATTTTTATCTAAAAATTTAATATTGTGTTTTTTATATAATGCCATGGTACGTTTAGCTATTTCATTCGGGCTATCTTTATGTGTCGCTTTTATTTTTTCTAATTCAGGTTTTATCGCCGCCATGGCTTTCTTGTTTTTATACATATTTGCCATAGCGAAAATATTAACAGGCATTAATATTAAGCGGCCTATAAGCGTCACACAAATGATTGCTATCGCCTCACTAATACCTGCTTCATAAGTAACAAACTCGATAGACTGTACAATAAACGCTATAAATATATTCCAAATATCCATTTTAATAACTCACTAGTGCGACATAATATGTCAAAATAGCTCTTATGACATATTATGTCAATGTGTTTTGTTAAACTATTTTATGTTTTACTGTTGTATCACCGATGCATAATTTCTATTGAATACTATGTACTTTTGCTTCATATTTAATACACTTTTTACTTCTATATTATGCTGTTATGTCATTTTTAAAATTTAGCCACAGACTCATTATTACGCTTGCATGTACGTTACCACTGACAAGTTACGCTGAACTTGATGAAAACGAAAAACAAATAGTCAAGCAGGTTGAAATCAATGTTCCCCAAGCGATCCAACAAATAGAACAAGCTGTAAATATTAATAGTGGTTCACTGAATATTGAAGGTGTTAAAAAAGTAGGTAAGCTTGCAAGCGAACAGTTAGCTGCAATTGGATTTAAAGTAGAATGGCTTGATGGCAGTGCATTCAAGCGAGCAGGGCATGTACTTGCAACACATGAAAGTAGAAATCCCAGCGCAATAAAAATACTGATGATCGGCCATCTTGATACAGTTTTTGCAAAACATGATGATTTTACTACTTATAAACAACTTGGAGCTAATCAAGCTAGCGGTCCAGGCGTTGCTGATATGAAAGGCGGTAATACCATAATAATTACCGCGCTTAAAAGTTTACAAGCCCTTAATTTACTTGAGAACGTTAGCATAAAAGTATTACTGACGGGTGATGAAGAAAGTAGTGGTCGCCCATTAAATTTATCTAAAAAAGCAATTGTTGACGCGGCTGAGTGGGCCGATGTAGCGCTTGGTTATGAAAATGGCGATAATAATATTAAAACCGTAATGGCTGCTCGACGAGGTTATGTTGGCTGGAGACTAAATATAAGTGCAGCTGCGGCACATTCATCACAAATTTTTAGTGAAAATGTCGGGTATGGTGCTATTTACGAAGCATCACGCATTTTAAATAGCTTTAGAGAGCAACTTGCAACACAACCTAATTTAACCTTTAATCCAGGGTTAATTGTAGGTGGCACTAACGCTGACTACGATAGCGTTAATTCATCAGCGACAGCATTCGGTAAAAGTAATGTGATAGCTCAAACGGTACATGTCGCTGGCGATTTACGCGCGCTTTCACCTGAGCAAGTCGAAAAAACAAAAAAAGTAATGCAGCAAATTGTGGCTAAAAATTTAAATGGTAGTAAAGCTGAACTGGTTTTTGAAGACGGTTATCCGCCAATGGCGTTGACTGAAGGGAATAAAAAACTATTAGCATTATACAGCGAAGCTAGTCAAAATTTAGGCTACAACAAGGTGGTCGCAGCTAACCCTAGAAATGCTGGCGCAGCCGATATTTCGTTTGCTGCCAACCATGTTGATATGGCACTCGACGGTTTAGGGTTAATGGGAAGTGGCGCACATACTAAAAACGAAAAAGCCGACTTAACCAGCCTTGACAAAAACATAAAAAAAACAGCATTACTTATTTATAGACTTGCAAATCTAAAACGATGAATTTAAGTTTCAGCATAAAAAGTGCTCATAATTAGGTTAACTAAAACCACTTGTTGAATTTATACTCTGTAAAATATTTTCTGATAAGTGGTTTAAGTAAATAAGTAAGTTAAGAGTTTTGAATATACTCAAGTGCACTCATTTTTTTATAACTAACATTTGAGTGCAAAATATGAACAGGGTTTGGATCAACAACTTCAACGGCTATATTGTAATTACGCGCAATATCTAAAGCCATTTGCGTAATATTCACACTAAATGATGTCCCCATAAATACTATTTTATCGGCGTCTCTCATTCGTTTTTGCGCTTCACTTATTCTGTAAAGTTCGGTGTAGTATTCATCAAATAAAAGTACAAAGGGCTTATAAGATTGATTAAGTACAGGCGCTTTTTCTTGAATATTAAATATGTCAAATAAAGAGGCATGTAAACGGCTTTCATCAACACTTTCCCATGGTGCATTGAGTGGTGTTACATCTTCGCTTTGCTCATGAAATAGCGTCATTTGGTCGAGTCTGCCATGAATAGCAATGTAGTTTTTATTACCAGCTTTACCGTCAAGCCCATCAATATTTTGTGTTATTACGTTTTTATCACTTAGCCAATGGTGAACATCATTTGGGCCATGATTGCGGTAAGTTGCAAAGCGATGATAATACCAAGCTAAAAACTCTTTTGGTGAATTTTCATACATTGCTCTAGTCGCCATTTCCATCGGAGTATAATTTTTACTACCTATAGTCCAATAGCCATCTTCGCCTCTAAAAGTGGGAATTCCACTCGCTGCACTTACTCCTGCACCTGTAATGTATAGTGTATTCACTTTTCTACCTCATAACCTAGTACGTCAGCTGTTACTTGTTGTTTGTCATTCATACCACCAATACGATATAAAATACCGTTGTGTTCAAGCAATCCACGGTGATCCATACTGGGTATCTTAGTAGGTGATAATGTTTTCCATTCATTTTTTTCTATATTAAAACGCCATACATGATTGCTTGCGGGGGCAGGTTTACCATTATAACCAATGCCATTATAGTTATAAGGCGTATTAGAGCCGGCTAGCATGTAAATGTCATTGTTGTAATTAGTTGCAGCCATACGGTAATGTGCGCTGCCAGTTGGGTGCGGCAAGGTGCGCCAGTCTATTTTTTGGGGATTAACGGGGTCAATTGTACCTTTTAAACACTGTGCTAAACCTTTAAATGAACGCCGAGAATCAGGATTTGCTTGAGTTTTTACACCATCACAAACAACAATAGTATTGCCACTAATGGCAGCTGCCTGCCCAAATACAGGTTCACCTAAAAATGGCGAAGCTTGTTGCCATGTATTGGTTTGAATATCATAAATTTGTACTAAATTTACGTTCCCATCATTATGCCAGCCACTAATTAAATATATGTAACGAGCTTTATAGCTTAGTGCTACGCTATCATCTACTGGAACAGGCATACTTGCTAGCTGTGTATATGTGTTTTTTATTACGTCGTATTTATAAACATCAGGGCTTGAAACTTCATTGTGATCGCTCGCTACGGTATAGCCACCAAATATGTAGGCATATTCTCCTAACCCAACAGCAGTGCTCGCTAAACGTCCTTTTATTGTTAAACTTGAAGGCACGTTAGCTTTTGCTTGCCATTGTTCATCACCTATTCTTAGTGCCCATACTTTATTGTGTACATCGTTATATTGTTTATTTTTACTTAATCCCATAAAGCTTAAAAAATAGGTGTGGTTTTGTGAGGTAACTTTGGCAACAGCATTATTGGTAACGGGTTCAGATAAAGGGGGAAGGGTTGATAACGCAAGAGATAAAAAAAGGCTCATAAGATAAAAAATTTACTAGTAATTTATATGCTTAGGTTAAATTATTTTTTCATTACGAGAAAGTCTTATTATTGTAAATTGGCTAAACGACTTCCCTTAAATTTAGGTTAAAAAATTAAAGTTATAATGAAATTGATAACCTAAAACCATTAAATCCAATAATGGCACGATTTTAGCTTTTTTATTTTTATGCTATATCAAACAGGAATCAGACAGATGAAACCATACGTACCAATTATTGTTGATGTTGAAGCCTCTGGATTCGGTTCTTTAAGTTATCCCGTCGAAATAGGCATAGCCTTACCTAATGGTGAGCGATACTGTTCACTGATAGCCCCAGATCCTACATGGCTACATTGGGATCCTGAAGCTGAAGCTCTTCACGGCCTGAGTAGAGACAAACTAATTACAAATGGAAAAAGCCCCAAAGAAGTGTGCCAGAGCTTGAACGCGCTACTAAAAGGGGAAACACTTTACTCTGACGGTTGGACTGTCGACTACCCCTGGATACGTACTTTATTTCAAGCTGGTCGAGAAGATATTACTTTCAGAGTAAGTGCATTGGAAATGGTACTAAAAGAGGAAGACTTCTTGAGTTGGGACAAAACCAAAGCAATGGTTCGTGAGAAAATTGGCGCAGGTCGACACCGTGCAAGCTGGGATGCCAGAGTTATACAAGAGACATTTTTAGAGCTGCAATCACAAAAGAAAAAGGTAGGCTTTGCCCCAACAGAGAACACTTTCGTCGACTAATGCACTGTAAGTGTTCAGGATTTAGTTTTTAGAAGTTGCTACGCCAAAAGCTTATTACAGTAATTAATATTGGTTCGTCGCTTCAAACCTTTGTGCTCACAGTAATCTGTTAATACTTCATTGTGTCCTACCAACACTTTGAGCGACTGACTCCTACATGTTGCTGACTTTAACAAGTAGCAATGATCATATCGTTAGCGAGATTGGTATTAACCTACTCAATAAGTTAGCAGATAAAGAAAGGGCGTAATACAATGCGTATTACGCCCTTTTTTATTTAAATGTGCGAGCATTTATCGGTTATTTTATCAGTAAGTCGTACTTACTCACTCATAATATTGTTTTTGCTTAGCGTTATTACTTCGCTTTGATTCGCAACAACTCTTTCTTTCGCTATCATCTCACTAGCATTATCTTGTATAGTGCTAGGGGTGATAGTAATAGTTGAAAATGTTACGGCTAAGTTAGCTTGTGCTTGGTTAATCAAGCTTTCTTGTTTAATCGGCTCTGCTTTAATTAAGTCAGAGGCTTGGGCAATTGATGCTAATCCAGAAGCAAAATAAACCATTACGGCTGATGTAGCTACAATAGCTAGTTTATATATGTTAATACTTTTCATGTCTTATTCCTATTTGACCTAATAATAAATTTTTCGTTGGTGCCATCTTTTCGGCTGATAGATTTATTAGGACTTTCCTCGCGCTTGCTCTTTTTCGCAATATGCAAGCAGAGATAAAATAGCACTGCTCACACTTTTTGTTAGAACCTTGAGATGATGTCCTTCATCTATTGGCGCTATAATACTTAAAAAAGCATAGAATTTAAAACGACAAATAATCATGTTATTCATTAGAAAAACTAATGAATAGTTGGTATGCTGTGTTCTAAATAATTTATGTGTAAATTCACTTTTATATTAATATGGAATCAGGTGTAACTTGGCTAGTAGATTACCACCATTAAACGCATTGCGTGCATTTGAAGCATCGGCTAGGCAGTTAAGTTTCACGCGAGCAGCAGAGGAGTTGTTTGTTACTCAAGCAGCTGTAAGCCACCAGATCAAAGCACTGGAAGAGCATTTAGGTATTAAATTGTTTATGCGAAAAAATCGTTCTTTATTATTGACGGAAGAAGGGCAGTCATATTATTTAGATATAAAAGATATTTTTAATTCACTCTATGATGCAACTGAAAGGTTACTTGCTCGTGGTGCTAAAGGGGCTATTACGGTTAGTTCACAAGCAAGTTTTGCCATACAATGGCTTGTGCCACGTCTTAGTGCTTTTAACGCCTTACACCCCGATATTGATGTGCGAATAAAAGCGGTAGATCAAGCTGAAAACTCACTCACTGAAGATGTTGATGTCGCTATTTATTATGGTCGCGGTCGTTGGCCGAATATTCATGCCGATAAATTACATACTGAGTATTTAATTCCTGTTTGTTCTCCTTTACTACTGCAAGAAGGGGCGGCGAGTGGTAAACCGCCATTATTATCGTTAGATGACTTACAACATCATACCTTATTGCATGATACGTCGCGTAGAGATTGGAAGCGTTGGTTTAAGCAAGTAGGTGTTAAGGGAACTAATGTGAATCATGGTCCTATTTTTAGTCACTCTGCTATGGTAGTTCAAGCTGCTTTATATGGTCAAGGTGTAGCATTAGCCTATAGTGTATTAGCGAAACCGGATATTGATTCTGGGCGCTTAATTTGTCCCTTTAATGATGTATTAGTTAGTAAAAATTCATATTTTGTTGTCTGTCGTGAATCTCAAAAAGATATAGGTAAAATAGAAGCGTTTAGGGATTGGTTACTTGATATGGTTGAATCAGAGCAAGAGCAAGTTAAAAATGGTCAAATTACGTAAGGTATTCAACTCAATTTTACTTAGTGAAAAATTTTATCCACCGGAGTAACAGGCGACAATGATAAGTAAGCTAGAAAATAATGTTGATAATCCTATCGCACAAATTATATTTGCTCATGGTGCTGGCGCAGATATGCATCATGATTTTATGCAGCAAATAACTGATTTATTTAATCAGGTTAACATTAATGTATTAAGATTCAATTTTCCTTTTATGGATAAACGTATTGCGCTTGGAAAGCGTTATCCGCCTGATAGAATGCCAAAGCTAATTGAGTGTTATAAAGACGTTATTAATGACTTAGTCACTACAACTAAGAGCGTTAAACCGTTACCTTTATTTATTGGCGGTAAATCAATGGGTTCTCGTGTTGCAGCAACCTTAGCAAGTGATGATGATATTTTACATAAAATACAAGGTGTCTTTTGTTTAGGCTATCCGTTTCATCCAGCTAAAAATACTGAAAAATTGCGATTGGAGCCATTAAAAGAGACACAAAAAAAAGTGCTAATAGTACAAGGTGAACGTGATGCCTTAGGCTCTGAAGATGAAATTATGAATTATGAGTTATCTAACTTGTGTCAGTGCGTTTTCTTAAACGACGGCGATCATAGTTTAAAACCAAGAGTGAAATCAGGATTTACCCACGCTCAACATATGCAAAGTTCAGTTAACATTATCAAACAGTTTATTCAGGAAAATACCCAAAATGAATAAAGAGGCGCAAATAGGACATCATAAGACGAGTATAATAAAATATTTAATGATTTTTGTTGGCGTTAGTGGCTGCTTTTCTGTACTATTCGGCGCTTGGCTTGCTCACGCAGGACAGGCGTTATCTGTTAACGTGCAATCAACATTAAAAACAGCATTACAATATCAGTTATTTCACACTTTAGCTCTTTTAGCAGCATTAATTTGGGCTATAACTAACTTACCCATTAGAAAACCCTCTAATATATTGTTAGCTGCTTGTGCCGGTTTTGTGATTGGTATTATGTTTTTTAGCGGTGGCATTTATATTAAAACATTTTTCAGTTTTCCCATTATTGGTAAACTAACGCCATTTGGCGGAATATCATTGGCAGTTGCTTGGTTACTCTTGTCAATTGAAGGTAAAAACAACTTATGACTTCTATCGTATTATATTGTCGACCAGGCTTTGAAAAAGAGTGTGGCGCTGAAATTCAAGAAAAAGCCGCATGGAATGAAATGTATGGCTATTTAGAGTTAAAAAAGAATCAAGGCTTAGTCTTTTTTCATCTACAAGTATCAGAGCATGGTGAAGCTTTATTAAAAAAATTGCCACTTAAACGTCTTATTTTTACACGTCAATGGTTTGTGACCTTAACTGAAAAGATTGACTTACCGGATTATAATCGCGTTGAAGCTATTGTTGAGTCATTAGGAAATGAATGGCAGTATGATGATCTGCGCATGGAAATGCCAGACACGAATGATGGTAAAGAATTAAGTAAATTTTGTCGGAAATTGGCGGTACCATTACGACAAGGACTTCGTAAAGCAAAGATATTAACGAATAAAAAAACTGACTTTAAAGCAGAGGAAGGCGGTGCGGTATTACATGCTTTGTTTTTATCTGGCCAAGAAGTTATTTTAGGGTTTTCATTGGCAGATAATAGTTCGCCGCATGTTATGGGAATTCCGCGTCTTAAATTTCCAAGCCAAGCCCCTAGTCGCTCGACCTTAAAACTTGATGAGGCCTTTCTATACTTCATTCCGCGAGAAGAATGGGATACTCGTTTAACTTCAGGAATGAATGCTGTTGATTTAGGCTCTGCGCCTGGAGGATGGACCTACCAACTTGTGCGTCGAGGCATGATGGTTACTGCTATTGATAATGGTCCTATGGCTGAATCATTAATGGAAACAGGGCAAGTAAAGCATAAAATGATGGATGGTTTTAAATACCTTCCAATGAAGAAAAATGTTTATTGGCTTGTTTGTGATATGATTGAGAAACCACAAAAGGTTGCTAAATTAATGAGTGAATGGCTATTAGATGGTCATTGTAAAGAAGTTATGTTTAATTTGAAGTTACCTATGAAAGGTCGTTACCAGCAAGTAAATGAAGATTTACAAACAATTAAAGATGCGTTTGCTAAGCATCAAGTGAAGTATGAATTATATGCAAAACATTTGTATTATGATCGTGAAGAAGTCACGGTGCATGCAAGACTAATCTAGTAATCTAGTTGAAAGTTGCGAGTAATATATACTCGCAACTTATTTTTACTTTAAGCTTTTATCTATAGTCTTTCTAATAAAGCTTCAGTGAAATCAGTTGTACCATGCGTACCACCTAAATCACGTGTAGTACGATCGCCAGTAGCAATAACATCAGTTAACGCGTTTCTGATTTTTTCTGCTTTATCGCTCATTTCTAAATATTCAAGCATTTGTAATGCAGCTAAAATAACAGACGTTGGGTTAGCTAGGTTTTTACCTGCAATATCCGGAGCACTACCATGAACAGCTTCAAAGATTGCACAATCTTCACCAATGTTTGCACCAGGAGCCATACCTAAACCACCAACTAAACCAGCACATAGATCAGATAATATATCACCGAACAGGTTAGTAGTAACAATAACGTCAAATTGTTCTGGATTCATTACTAACTGCATACAACAGTTATCAACTATCATTTCAGTTGATTCAATGTCAGGGTAGCGTGCTGCTACTTCACGAGCTACTTTTAAAAATAGTCCTGATGTTGACTTTAAAATGTTAGCTTTATGTACCGCTGTTACTTTTTTACGACCTTCTTTGCGAGCTGTTTCATAAGCGAAGGTTAAGATTTTTTCAGCACCGTCACGAGTAACGATACTCATAGCTTCTGCTTGTGTTCCATCTTCAGAAACCGTTTGACCTGCACCAGAATACATACCTTGAGTATTTTCACGTACAGTTAAAATATCAATGTTTTCATAACGTGCTTTTGTGCCTTTAAAAGACAAAACTGGACGTAAGTTTGCGTAAAGCTTAAATTGTTTACGTAAAGTAACATTAATTGAAGTAAATCCTTCACCAACTGGTGTAGTTAATGGACCCTTTAATGTTATTTTGTTTTTTTCGATAAGATCCATGGTTTCTTGTGGCACCAATTCGCCATGGTTTTCTAATGCAGTTAGGCCCGCATCGGCAAATTCATAGGTAAAGTCACAACCAGCTTTATCTAAAACTTTAATTGTTGCTTCTATAATGCTTGGGCCAATCCCGTCGCCAGGGATTACTGTAATAGTTCGTTTGGTCATTTTTTTTGCCTTGTGATAAAAGGGAGATACTAAGCTTTAAGTATTTAATAAATAATGTTATTTATTGTTCATAACGTATTAACTAGAGATAATTATCTAATTAATACGTCTATGGTGTGCTTTATATCATGTAAGTATTTGTGATACGTATTCGATATTTCTATTTGCAATATTCATGCGATGAATGACCAGTAAAGTGGTCATATATAGAGCTAAATAAAACGACTCTAAAAGGTAATCCAGAGTGTATCAAGTTTACGTTAGTCTACATTTAACGATTTATTATAGCATATTGGATGAATATATTAGATTATGTTTTTATTAAAAAATTTAATTAAACACAGTGTTAATATTTCAAAAAAACGATAAAAACTATTGATAACTTTCAATAATTCCCCAGTTTTTAGGATAATTATCTCCTAAACCAATTTCTTTAAGGGCGCCGTTGACAAATAATAAGAAAGTACACTCATCTTGCGTGGTAATGCCATCAGACTTTACATGCTGTGTACGATAAAACATTACTTGAAATTTATCTGCTGCAACTTTTTTAGCTTCGGTAATATCTGGGCTACCAAGTTGTTCTATTGCTTGCTCAAAAGTGAACTGTTCAAGTTGTAATTTTGCTATAAATTGTTTGTTATAAGCTTCCCTGTCTTCCCATTGCATTTTATCAGGACTATCATCATAAAATGAAACAACGAGTAAAACGAAAATTCCGTATGCGGCTAATGCAAGAAATATACGAGTAATAACCTTTTTATTCATTGTGCCTCTTGTCTTATTATTTTTTTATAAATTGTTATTGAAATGATAACTAGTTATTGATTTAGTTTAAAGTGCTTCTTGTTTATTTAGTTTATTGCCATATTCGGGGTTAGTTTTTTTTAACCTAATATCTTTAAGGTTAAAGCCTAGGGGAATACTTCGTTTAAGTGTGAGTAACTTTCTACTTAATGTAATTTGTTCTTCACTTGCATCGAGTTTCTCTTTGATAGAGGGTTTAAGATCATTACTGGTCAGAATGGCATTAAGGGAGCTATATTCATTGAGTAAGTTAGCCGCGGTAATTTGACCAATACCTGCAACGCCAGGGATCTTATTTGTGTTATCACCTGTTAATGTCCAAAGATCAACTAACTGTGTTGGTTTTATATCAAACTTTTCTTTAACATAGGTTTCGTCTAAGTAACGACGATTGAAATAATCATAAATATTAATGTTCGGACTTAATAATGGGAGAAAGCCTTTATCGGTAGAAACAATCGTGGCATTTTGTCCATGTAATGCCATTTTAGTTGCCAATGTTGCGATCAGATCATCTGCTTCATCTTCTTCAGACAGTAATGAATCAACACCTAAGTTAAGGAAGGCATCCTGGATATTGGGAAGCTCATCAGCTAAGTGGCGAGACATTTTCTTCCTGCCTTTTTTATAGTCAGGGTATAGCTTGTAACGCCAACAAGGGTTTTGACTATCAAATACCGCTAGCGCGTGACTAGCTTGATGAGAGCTCAAGATGTTTTCCAATGCTTTGTTACAGGCTTGTTGGGTGTTAAATAATACTTGTTGCTGTGTTTTTTCTGCTAATTCACCATCAAGTTGATTTTTACTTTGGACAAATGGGCGCTCTTGAACGGCATAAATTCGTCGGATTAAGTTAAGGGCATCAATTAATACTAAATGAGCTGACACGTTTACCCCTCTAATACTTTATAACAAGGTATATATTTACTGCCGGGTAATTTCATTCGTTCTTGGTCAACAAATGAAGAGAGCAATTTATCCATTAATGTCATAATTTTTTTGTCTCCTGATATTTGAAAAGGCCCATGCTCTCTAATCGCTTTTATACCATCCGATTTTACATTTCCGGCTACAATACCAGAAAATACACGACGTAAATTTGCAGCAAGCTCAGCAGTAGGTAAGTCATGACTAATATTCAACTCAGACATGTTTTTATGATTTGCTTCAAATGGTTGTTGAAAATCATGCTCGATAACTAAAGACCAATTGAAGTGAAAAGCATCTCCTGTTTTTGTGCGATAGGCAAGCACTTCTTTTAATTTGATTGACATAACTTGTGCTACTTTTTCTGCATCATCAATAATTATTTGATAAAGGTTTTGTGCTTTTTTACCTAATGTAGCGCCGATGAACTCATCAATTTCTTTAAAATATTCACGGGCACTTTCTGGGCCAGTTAAGATAATAGGTAATATTTGATTTTTATTTTCTTCATTTAACAAAATACCTAATATGTAAAGGAGCTCTTCAGCGGTTCCTGCGCCACCTGGAAAAATAATGAGACCATGTGACATTCGTACAAATGCTTCTAAACGTTTTTCTATATCTGGCATAATGACAAGTTCATTTACGATAGCATTAGGTGGCTCTGCTGCGATAATGCTTGGCTCTGTTAAACCAATATATCGACCAGCTTTATTTCGTTGCTTAGCATGGCCAATTGTTGCACCTTTCATTGGACCTTTCATGGCACCTGGCCCACAACCAGTACAAATATTAAAGTCACGCAACCCTAGCTGATAGCCGACAGATTTAGTATATCTATACTCATCATTTTTAATTGAATGACCACCCCAACAAGTAATTAAACGAGCTTCGGTCTCAGGTAAAATAGTATTGGCGTTTCTCAATATACCAAAAGTCGCGTCAGTTAGAGAGTCAGGTGCACAATGCATATTTTGGTAAGGATTGTGTATATATAAAATATCACGGAGAACAGCAGATAAATGTTCGCGAATACCTCTAATTATTTTACCATCAACAAAGGCATTTGCAGGTGGGTTTTTAAGGTCAATTTTAACACCTCGCTCACGCCTGAGTACTTCTATCGTAAAATCTTTATGTTGCTGATAAATCACTTCTGCATCATCGGTATGACTCCCCGCATTAAGTACTGCGAGTGAGCAACTTCGATAAAGATTGTAAAGTTCGCTAGTTGAAGACTGTTGAAGTTGATCCACTTCTGCTTGCGACAGTATATTCATGTTTCCGACAGGGTTAAGCTGAGTATGCATGTAAAATTCCTTTGTTTCTCTTCGGCTTTGGAACGACCAAGACTGTATGAGTTGTGCTTTTAATTAAGCGTAAATAACTTGGTTTTTACCTTGGGTTTTAGCTTTGTACATGGCTTCATCGGCGCGCTCAAATGCGGTATGTATATTATCCTCTTGAGATATATGGGTAGCCCCTATAGATAAGGTGATGCTTACTTTATTATCTTTAAATTTGAAAGGTAAAATGGAAACATTCTTATTTAAAAAGTTTAATTCTTTAACTAATTCATCTTCTTTATGATTTTTATAAATCAATACAAACTCTTCTCCACCATAACGTGCAATAAAGGCATCTTTATCAGCCTTCTTTTGTATCGTATTGGCGATAACCTGCAAGGTTTTATCACCAGCTGTGTGGCCATAATTATCATTGATACTTTTAAAGTCATCTATATCGATAACAGCAAGTGCTAAATTAAAAGGTTTATGATGGAAAGCAACCATCGCTTGAGTAAAATATTCATCAAAAGCGGCACGATTACTTAATTTGGTTAAAGCATCTTGCATACTTTTACGCTTTTGTTCGGCTAATTTACTTTCATATTCTTTACTTTTTTCTTCAAAAGCTTCTACTTTTTTAACCATTTTACTTAATTGGCTAGCCAGTTCTTCCTGGTTTTGTAGCTCTAGCTTTGTTTTTTTCTCTAATGTTTTTGCTATACTAATTATCTTACCATTGATATCAACTTTAACTTGTTCTAACGAAAGTGCTGTTTTGACCGAGCCAGCCATATCTAATAATTGACCTTGCAATTTTTGATTAATTTTAAGGTTAGTGTCTTGTGCGGTCTTACATGTCGAAAGTGTTTCTTTTACCGCATGCTGTACTGTCGTTAATGTTTCACTTAAGGTATTTAAAAAGTGTTTTGCACTATTTCGTTCATGCTGTAAATCGGCAAATATTACATCAAATATTTCAATAAATCGTAATAACACATCATCATGAGTTGTGTCTTTTAGCAAATTTTTATTAATTTCCAATAATTCTTTACTGTACTGAGTAGAGAGCTGTAATTTACTTAAGCAACTGGATATTTTACCAATAAGCACGCTATTAATAGCCGATGTTGCGTTTGTTGTAGTGCTAATATCTTGTGTTAATTCTTTGGCGGTATTTGATGATGAAACACTTGATTTTGATTGTAGAGCAATACTATAAAAAGCTAAAAGCTTACTTACAAGAGGAGCATATTGAGTGATACTTTCTTTGGTTGACTGACTTTCTTGTAACAAGGTTCGTAATTTTCTCCGCAAGTCACTCGGTAATCCCTGTACTTTTTGTAAACTCTGTCCAGCGCTATTAAACTGAGTATGCAATTGAGAAATATTTTTTTTATTGGTTGTCGTTTGTTGTTGTAATAACGTTGATATTTCATTAATTTTTAATTCAATATCAGATACTGGCGCTGATTTTGTCAACAATATTCGAAGTTGAGCGAGTCGATTATCTAATTTTATATCGACGCCTTTGGATACTTGAGATAGTTTATTAATAAATTCTATTAGCATACTAGATTGCGCTTTAAAGTCTTCTTCAAGTGAAGCTCTAGATGCTATTGCTGCATTAAGTTTTTTTTGTAACACTTTTGATTCATTAACAGCAACAGTTTTAGTATTCATATCCTTAGTTAATCCTTCTATTTTATCTTTTTTTACTAAGCAATTTGATTATGCCCTTAATTATTAATAATTTACAGTAACAACAACATTATCAATAGATTTATTATAAATTATGTGTAAACACATGACTATACTGACTTAATCAGATTCACGTTTGCTTAACGTAAATTAAGCCGTTAAATTACAATAATATTATTTACTACTTTCTACTTTATAAGAAGTTTAGTTGAAAATTATTAAAATATCCCTGTTATTTTGAACGGTTTTATTATTGATTATTACCTTTTTAAAGTATCGATAACAAGCTTACGTTTTATACAGTATTGGTAAAGGCTAATGAGGTAGCGATCGATATAATGGTTAGCCAAACGTAATATAGCTATGTTAATTTTGATATTAATTTTGACAGATTTAATACCAATCAAGCTACCTTTTATTTACCTCAATGGAGCTGGCAATATGCAACCTTATAAAAATATGTAACAGATCATGGAATAGAAACTTAATTTAACACTGATAATTAATATTGTGAGTGTTACTGCCTTAAGGTTCTTGCTGTTGGAGCACAAGCTATATGTGTGCTTCTAAAAGGGTTTATATCTAATCCGCCACGACGAGTATAACGAGCAAATACCGTTAATTTTGATAATTGACAATATTCTTGTAAATCACAAAATATTCGTTCAACACATTGTTCATGAAATTCATTATGTTGACGAAATGATATTAAGTATTGTAATAAAATACTGTGATCTATCGGAGCGCCTTCATAACTAATATAAACACTTGCCCAATCAGGTTGATTGGTAATTAAACAATTAGACTTTAATAAATGGCTAACAAGGTTTTCGCTTTCTGTTTTGGCAGAAGAGGCTTCTGAAGTTATGTCTGTTTGCGCATATTTTAGTAGCTCAGCTGTATATTGATAATTATCTACGGTGATATCAGCTTCATCAATACAAATAACGTCTTTATCACTCACTTTAATGGCCAGAGCAGGGCATTGCTCAACTGGGAATAAAGTTACTAGTGCTTGAGCACCTGCGGTTGCAGATAAATCTTTAATCAATATATTTTTAACTTCGTCAAAACTAGAGAATTTACTTTGGTTAAAGCTATTCAAATATAATTTAAATGATTTTGACTCGACTAAATTCGGGCTTGTGCAAGGAAAACGAAATTCTGCGACAGCGACAATAGGTTTGCCTTTATTATTTAACCAAGATAATTCATATCCGTACCAAACATCTTCACCTATAAAAGGTAATGTATTTGAAACAAGTGATAAATCATCTCTATTTAAGCTTCTTGGTACACCTTGTAATAGATTTGGGTTATATTCACTACAATATTCGGTTGCTTTACCAAGCGTTAAATTTTTTAATTCTTTTGAATTTTGGTAGGTTGCCATAATTTTCTTATTTTATATGAAACTTCATAGACTATTTTAAAGGATCTCTGAATTAGATGACATCATCAAATCAAACTAAACTCAATTTAGTAGACATTTTGCAACAATTTTCTAAGCAGTATGTAAAAAATTATCAAAACACCTATTCTCACCCTCCGAAAGTAGAGCAAGACGAGCAATGGCTTTCACCTTGTGAAGATGCATACACTGACATGTCCACTGAATACAAAGCGCTATCTTCGGGGGAAGTCTATTGGCGACCGGTTAATATAGAAAAGGTGCAAGAGTTAAACTTTGATAATGTTGAAACCGCTTTAGAAATGACTTTGCACCCAGATATCAAAACATACTTTACGACTTTATACAGTGAAAATCTTGATGCTACCTGTGAAGAAGGTAATTTATCTTTGTTATTTGCGTGGAATCGGGATGACTTTCAGCGCTTACAAGAGAACTTGATTGGCCATATTTTAATGAAGCAGAGGTTGAAACAAGCTGAAACTGTTTTTGTTGCTGTCACGGATGAAGAAGATATGATCATCTCAGTTGAAAATGACACTGGAACAGTGTGGGTTGAGCGTGTTGGATGTAAGCCTCATAAAAAGCTAGCTGATTCACTTGCTGAGTTTATAAACACACTGACCCCTATAGTGCCTCAATAGTAATAGCGCGACCTTAATATAATGAGTAATATTAAGGTTAAAAGCACATGTTATTAATTCACCACTTAAGTAATTATTTAAGTAGTTGTTTTATAAGGGCTTTTAATTCTAATACTTCTTCTTTTAAACTTGTTAATTCATCACGGACGTCTTTCTCAAAAGATCTTTTTTCTGTTGGTGGATTATCCGTTTTACATTCAACATCAGTATGCTTTTCTTCAGGTAACGAGATAAAGCTTGGTTCATGCTGCCAATTTTTTAATACTGATATTATGGTAGGTAAAGGAACTTTTTTATTTAACTTGGTTTTAATTAGTGCAACGCTTGGTTTATTGCCTTCATTTGCTATTTTATTAGCAACGATTGAAATTTCATCATTTATTGTCATTTTGATTAATTGTCTTTGTAATATTCACTATATTTTAGCCAATGTTACTATTTATGTCAGTTGTTATTTTTAGTTGTTCTATTTTATTTAATATAATCAGTTGGTTATGTTTTTTTGTGTTGTTGGTTTGTTTTTTGCTTTATTACGCATGAAAGTATAATTCTATTAGGAGTAAATATGAAAAAATCATTGTTGGCATTACTTATTGTTTTACCGTTAACAACAACGTTAACTGGCTGTGTTATCTCAGTAAAAGATGGTCAAGTAGATCATTCAATTATGGGGGATAGTGAAGACAGAAGTTATAAAAACCGTAAAGTTATAGCACAAGTTCAACTCGGTACAAGTGTTGTCGATATGCAAGAAAAGTTAGGTGTTGCTGATTTTTCTGAAACTTACACTTACAATGAAAAAACTATTCGTGTTTTATATTATAGAAGTCAACGCAAGCATAAAGATGGGTTAACGACTAAGGATGAATGTACTTATTTAGAATTTGTTGATGGTACATTAACTCAAACAGGTAACGGTGACGAATATAAAAAATTACTATAATTAAAAATAGCAATACACCGAGCAGTATATTAAATGAAATAATATTGGTATGACATGATGTTATACCAAGTTATTTTATATTTATAACCCTGCACTATAATTATGACAGTTGAATTTTATTTACCTATTATTAAAAAAACTGGTATGGTGAATATAGGATAAAAAAATAAATATAATTGTTGGATTGGAGAACTTGTATGTCAGCGACTGTTTCGGTAGATAGTGAACTTGATATAAAGGCAACTTACCTTAGTGCAGAGAACCTTAAAGTAGCGGCTTCGCTCCTTTTTCAATCCTATCATGATGACCCTGTTTTTTTAGATATATTCAACAGTGACAAAGAAGGTTATGAGCAAAGATTAAGAGCATCAATCAGAGAAGAGTTAAACGCTTTCTGGCAAGCTAAGCAACCCATGGTAGGTTTGTATTTGGGCGAGTCGATGGTAGGTGTTGCTTGTTTGAATAGTCCAGATGATAGTGTAGGTACGGAAAGATTCTGGCATTGGCGTTTAAAAATGTTGCTAAGTGCTGGATATTTAAGCACTAAACAGATGATAGAAAAAGAAAAAGTTGTCCTTGCCTCTATCCCATTAAAAAAATTTCACATGTTATCCTTTATTGCTATTCACCCTTTGCATCAACATCATGGCTTTGGTCATTATCTAATGGCAGCAGTAAATACTGTTCTTGAAGAGCATAGTGATAGTGAAGGTGTTGCAGTTTATGCAACATCAGGAAAGTTTAGAACTTTTTTTGAAGATGCAAATTATAAATTTATTAAAGATTTAACTGTTGGTAAAGTTTCTGGTGCTTTAATGGTACATTACAGAGAATAATTAGCTGCTTAACCTTTATCTTTTATAATGTCATGAGCTTGGTTAGACCAGTCTTTTCTATTACGCTTGTACCAATTCAATCTTCTGGTACAATCAGTTTTATTAATTTATCTTTTTTAGGTCGTTTACGAATATGGTTATAAAAGCTCAAAGCCCTGCCGGATTTGCCGAGCAATATATTGTTGAATCAATTTGGAATGGTGGTTTTCCTCCTGGTTCAATTTTACCAGCAGAGCGTGAATTATCAGAGCTAATTGGTGTAACTAGAACAACCCTTAGAGAAGTACTACAGCGCTTGGCTAGAGATGGTTGGTTGACTATTAAACATGGAAAACCAACAAAAGTGAATAACTTTTGGGACACGTCAAGTTTAAATATTTTAGAAACGCTAGCGCATCTTGACCAAGAAGGTGTTCCTGATTTAGTGGATAATCTCTTATCAGCTCGTACTAATATCAGTGCTATTTATATTCGTGGTGCTATAAAAAACAATCCTAAAAAGACTATTGAATTGTTGAGTGCTTATACTGATATTGAAGATAATGGTGAAGCATTTGCTGAGTTTGATTATCAACTAAATAAAGAATTGGCAATAGCCTCAGAAAATTCTATTTATTTACTAATATTAAATGGTTTTAAAGGATTGTATTCGCGCATTGGTAGTTTGTATTTTGCGCACCCAACAGGACGTGAAATATCAAGGGCTTATTACCAAAAGCTTATTGAACTAGCGAACGAAGGACGTTTTGATGATTCTATTTTTGAAGTTCGTAAGTACGGCATAGAATCTGGAAAACTTTGGGCTGAATTAAAGGATGATGTGCTTAAAGAGCTTACTGTAGATTAATCATTTTATTTACACACATTTAAGCAAATAGACAATTTAGTTATACTATTTGCTTTTATTATGAATACACAGTTTAAATTATAAAAGAATCACCCCCCTTCCATTACTAATATAGTTATTCAAATTAGGTCTTTATTATCTATAAACATGCATTAGAACAATGGATTGCTCATTAATTATTCGTTTGAGTTGTTTACTTCAAACTCTTGATTTTAAAATTTGCGTAATATGATTTTTTTACTACACTCACTTTATTATGTATAAAAAAATTGTTGATTAACAATAACTAGAAGGCAAATATGGATTTATTTAAAACATTATCGATTCGCTATAAAATACTTTTAATTCCATTTGTTGGGGCTATTGGGTTCTGTGTGTATTTAGCTATAACACTTATGGCTATGTCTCACATAGTGACACAATTAGATAAGGCATATCGTATCGAATATCAGTTATTACAAACATCTGAATATAGCCTTGTTAGGCTGGATAAGTTGAAAGAAACGTTAGGTAATGCTGCAACTATGGGAGAAACCGATTTACTTGATGCTGCTAATACTTATGCGCAAGAAACTCGTGATAAACTTCAAAATAATATTCAGTCAGATGCAGAGAATGCGAATTATTTACGCTCGTTACTCAATGATTTTAATGAATATTATCAATTAGCTTTTGCACTTTCAAGTGAGATGGTAGATGGTTCTGCTGACTTTTCTACGTTAGGGAAGCGAAGTCAAGCAATGTCCGAAAAGCTTACTAATTTGCAAAATAAATTAAATACCTTTCGCGCAGAGCGATATCAATCTTTTACTCAAGCGTTTGAGTCTGTTAATGAAAAGGCAGAGTCAAATACCACCACAGGTATGATAGTTGGCGCTATTACTATCTTATCGTTGTTTGCTGTTGCTATTCCTGTTGCGAGAACGATTAGTTCAAGTTTACAAAATATTATTCAGTCAATGAAAGGTATTGCCCAAGAGAATGGAGATTTAACTGTTAGGCTTACCACTAACAGTAAAGACGAAATAGGTGAGTTAGTTCTATGGTTCAATAGCTTTATTGAAAAACTACAAGGTGTTATTAAAAATGTAGTAGATACCGCTTTACCATTAGCTGAAACCGCAAATACAATTTCGCAACTATCGAGTAGTACCATCAGCTCGTTTAACCGCCAATCAGACAGTGTTATTCAATCAAGACAGTCGGTCGAAGAAATGAGCCAAAGTGTTGCTGAAATTACGACTAATGCAGCAGATGCAGCTGATGCAGCCAAAAATGCAAATATAGAAGCTGAAAAAGGTAAGGACGTTGTTGAGCAAACGGTAATAGGTATTAGAACTTTAGCCGAAAATGTAACGCAAGCAGCAGAAACTGTGAATCAATTACAGGAAGATACCGATAGGGTAAATGTTGTGCTTGAAGTCATACGTGGTATTGCTGACCAGACCAACTTGCTAGCACTTAATGCTGCTATTGAAGCGGCAAGAGCAGGTGAACAAGGCCGTGGTTTTGCTGTAGTTGCAGATGAAGTTAGAAATCTAGCATCACGCACACAAGAATCTACAGAAGAAATTAATCAAATGCTGGGGCAGTTACAAGGTGCAGCTAAAAAAGCGGTAACTATGATGGAAAGCTCACGCACGAGTGTTGAAGAAAGTGTGAAAACGGCTATTGAAGCCGGTGATAGCTTAGTTGTTATAACGGATACAGTTAATGTTATCGCTGATATGAATGGAGCAATAGCTGTTGCAACAGAAGAGCAACATCAAGTTTCTGGATTGATGGTTGGTCATGTTGAAGATATTCAATCTTGTGCTGATGAAGCCTCTAAAGCATCACGTGAAATTGGTGATGTAAGTGAGCAACTAACGATTTTGGCTTCAGCATTAGAGTCTGTAGCTCGTCAATTTAAGGTCTAATTTTTAGCTATATTGCTATTTAAAGTAAGAACAATAAGTAATATTTAATAATAATAACTGTAGTTTCAATAAAGCAGTAAACGGATTTAACATAACTCAACATAATGATAGGTATATTATAATGAAGCATAATAGAATAGCGCTTGCGCTAACAGGTATTTTATTAGCAGGTAGTGCCAATGCTGAAATCACATTAAATGGTTTTGCTAGTATTGTTGCTGGTGTTACAACAGCAAGTGATGAAAGCTTATATGGCTATGACGATTCAATCGATTTTAGTCCTGATTCACTATTTGCTTTACAAGCATCAAGCGATTTAGGCGAAGGTTTAAGTATTACCGCCCAAATACTATCCCGAGGTGCCGATGATTGGGATCCTAAATTTGAATGGGCTTATGTTGGTTATCAAGTCAATGATAATTTGAAAATATTGGCTGGTCGTCAACGTATACCTTTTTATATGTACTCTGATTTTTTAGATGTGTCTTATGCTTACCCTTGGATTACTCCGCCAAGAGGAGTTTATGACGTACCTTTTGATACCTTCGATGGGATTGCCGCTATATATTCGACGCAGCTTGGTGATTTTGATACAACACTACACGCTATTTATGGTGGTAATAATTCAGATATAGAAGTGTTCGATAATGAGAGTAGTGCTGATTTTACAAATTTTGCAGGTGCCTCGTTAACGTTAACACGTGATTGGCTAACACTTAGAGGTGCTTATTTCCAAACAGAAATGAATATTGATTTGTTGGCTATTAAACCTTTAGTAGATGGTTGGAATGGATTAGGCCAAAATCATATTGCTAGTCAAATTGATATAGCATCAGATACCAGTGAGTTTATTGAGCTTGGTTTCCAACTTGATTTTGACCAAATTATTATAGTAGGTGAATACTCTTCATTATCATTAGATGATACAGCTTTACCTGATCAAGAGTCTTATTATTTGATGGCCGGTTATCGATTTAATAATATGATGGTACATGTAACTTATGGGGTTGATGAAGATGACCAAGATCCTATTACGTTAAACTATCAAATACCAGGTATACCAGATGGCACGGCATTTGAATCTTTACCTGTAGACTTACAAACTTTGATTTATGGTACCGAAAGTTTAGATACCGCGACAGATGAAGACACCAGTTATATCACATTAGGTCTGCGTTGGGATTTCCACCAATCTGCGGCATTAAAATTTGAATATACCTCTTTTAGCGACGATCTCGATAGTAATAGTGACTCAGGCTTGTTTAGAACAGCATTAGTAACTGTATTTTAGGAGTTGAAAAATGAAATTTTTAAAAAGTACTCAAAGTAAACTTTTATTATGTACATCTGTTTTTTTTCTTAGTTTCTCTTCTATAGCTGATGTTGCGGTTGTTGTTAACTCAACTAACGCTGATATTATTGATGATAGTGATATAGCGCGAATTTTTATGGGCAAAATGAAAGCATTTCCAAGTGGTGGATCCATTGAACCGATTAATTCAGTTTCAGGTAGTGCAGTACGCAGTGAATTCGAAGAAAAAGTATTAAATAAAAGTTCAAGTCAGATGAAGGCTTATTGGTCTAAATTGATCTTCTCAGGTCGAGGTAAGCCACCAACAGAATTAGGGTCAGATGCTGAGGTATTAAAACATATCGCTGCTAATGCCGGCGCTATTGGTTATGTTGATGCTGCGAGCGTTGATGCATCAGTGAAAGTATTAAAAACCTTTTAATTACTTGTAACCTAATAGTCTAAATGTACTGTTGTTTAAAAAAAACGAGCTTAGTTAGCTCGTTTTTTTATTAAAAATTCCAGCTAATAGCTATTACGCTGAGAAATTTTTGCTAGCAAAATCCCAATTAGCTAGTGCGTAAAAACCTTCCATGTACTTAGGACGAAGATTACGGTAATCGATATAGTATGCATGTTCCCATAAATCAACAGTAAGTAATGGGGTAACACCTTCGTCTGTTAATGGTGTTGCAGCATTAGAAGTGTTAACAATCGCTAAGCTACCATCTGCATTTTTAACTAACCATGTCCAGCTTGAGCCGAAGTTATTAATTGCACTGTCAGTAAATTTTGCTTGAAATTCAGCAAAAGATCCAAAGCTAGCAACAATAGCATCTGCTAAAGCACCGGTAGGTTCACCACCGCCATTAGGGCTTAAACTATTCCAGTAAAAAGTATGGTTCCATATTTGTGCTGCATTATTAAAAATGCCTGCTGAAGAAG
This sequence comes from Colwellia sp. 5_MG-2023, assembly GCF_030547795.1. Lineage (NCBI taxonomy): Bacteria > Pseudomonadati > Pseudomonadota > Gammaproteobacteria > Alteromonadales > Colwelliaceae > Colwellia > Colwellia sp. 5_MG-2023. The sequence continues at coordinate 49,437 of NZ_JAUOPW010000018.1, forward strand.
TTTTCACTATTTCTTCTAATGATTTGTTAGCAAACTCAGTGCCTTCAATTAAACCATTTAATTTCACTACGTAAGTATTGTGATGTTTTCCATAATGAAACGATAAAGTTTCTGCAGAAATATGTGGTTCTAGGGCATCTTGTTCGTAAGGTAATGCAGGTAATTCAATAGCCATTGTGCTCTCCAAGTTCTTTGTTTTAAAGTTACAGTGTATTCGTGAATAAAGGGTGTATTTTCCAATAAAACTTGAGTAAAATACTCAGGTATTAAGTTTATACTATTTTGAATAACTAGTGTATAGAGTGTATAAGGTTTCTTTATCTATTTTTCAAGTATATAAATTTATTTTCAAGTATTTATTATATTGAATTGAAAAGTGAAACTTCGTCTCCATTATATTTCTAGTGTCAGTTTTACTAAGAATTCAGCTCAGTATAATGAGTATTATTTTTAGAGGTTATTATTTTAGGGGTTATCATGGAAACTATCGAACGTATTAAAGAACAAATTAGTGAGAATACAGTGTTATTGTATATGAAAGGCTCACCAAAACTTCCAAGTTGTGGTTTTTCTTCACAAGCATCTCAAGCCTTGATCTCATGTGGTGAACAATTTGCCTATGTTGATATTTTACAAAACCCTGATATCAGAGCTGAATTACCAAAATATGCAGACTGGCCTACATTTCCACAACTTTGGGTTGAAGGTGAATTAGTTGGCGGTTGTGATATTATTATGGAAATGTTTCAACAAGGTGAGTTGCAAACTTTGATTAAGGAAGCATCAGCTAAAAATGCTTCTGAAGAAACAAGCGCAGAATAAATTTATCAAGAAGTAAATTGATAAGATAATGAGCTGTTATTCATTATTTTCAATATAAATTCTTAATTATTAATAATAGAAAGGAGCACAAAATGAGTGTATTAGTTGGTCGTCCAGCACCAGATTTTACTGCAGCGGCAGTGTTAGGTAGTGGTGAAATTGTTGATACTTTTACGTTAAGTGAAGCAATTAAAGGTAAAAAAGCTGTTGTGTTTTTCTACCCGTTAGATTTTACTTTTGTATGTCCGTCAGAGCTTTTAGCTTTTGATCACCGTATGGAAGAATTCAAAAGTCGTGGTGTTGAAGTTATTGGTGTTTCAATTGATTCACAATTTTCTCATAATGCATGGCGTAATACACCTGTAAATGAAGGTGGTATTGGTCCAGTACAATATACTTTAGTTGCAGATACTAAACATGAAATTTGTAAAGCATATGACGTTGAACATCCTGAAGCAGGTGTTGCTTTCCGTGGTTCATTCTTAATTGATGAAGAAGGTAATGTACGTCATCAAGTAATCAACGATTTGCCACTTGGCCGTGATGTAGATGAAATGCTACGTATGGTTGATGCATTACAATTCCACCAAGAGCACGGTGAAGTATGTCCTGCAGGTTGGAATAAAGGTGATAAAGGTATGACAGCTTCTCCAGATGGTGTTGCAGCTTACCTTACCGATAACGCTGATAAACTTTAATCGTTTTTAAGCGACTAAATTGACAATTATTTCAACTTTTTTTAATTATTGTCACTAAAAATCATATAAAAAAGCTAGTGTTTATGACACTAGCTTTTTTTATGATTTGCTATTTACTCTGCTGGTATAGCTAAAGGCCAGCCACCTAATTCATGCCATTTATTAACAATATGACAAAATAGCTCGGCAGTTTTCTCAGTATCATAAATTGCGGTATGTGCCTCACTATTGCTAAAATCAATTTCAGCAGCTTCACAAGCTTTTGCTAGTACAGTTTGACCTAATGCTAGACCGGCTAATGTGGTCGTATCAAAACTCACAAAGCTATGGAAAGGACTACGTTTAATGTTACAACGTGCTGTTGCGGCATTTAAAAACCCTAAATCAAAAGCTGCATTATGAGCCACAATAATTGCGCGCTGGCACCCTGCAAGCTTCATTTTTTTTCTGACTAATTTAAACAATGTTTTTAAGGCCACATCTTCGTCAACAGCACCACGTAATGGGTGTGTAGGATCAATCCCTGTAAATTCAAGTGCTTTAGGCTCTAGGTTTGCCCCTTCAAAAGGATGAACATTAAATTGTATGGTTTCATCAATTGATAACTTACCTGAAACTTCATCTAATGATAATACAGAGGCTGCAATTTCAAGTAAGGCATCAGTTTGGGCATTAAAGCCACCTGTTTCGACATCAATAACTACAGGGAAATAACCACGAAATCGTTGTGCTAATAATGGTTTACTTATTTCTTTATCTTCTTTTACTTCTACAGTATCTGACATATTATAAATTTGGCTTAAGAGAAAACTTGGATGAGTAATTATCTCAGAAAATTATTGTAAACACGATAGTAATACTTACCTGATTACATTTATGAGTCGCTTATAATATAAATGTGAATTTAGTTTGGTTTTTTAGTAATATTTAATTAGGTATAAAAATAATAAATTAGTGATAAAACACTAAAATAACGAAAAAATAGAGATAAAGTGTTAAAGTAATTCTAGTTTGAGACGATATAACTAATGTCATTAATTAATTATGTAATCAATATTATGAAAATATACTCTCCAAATACATATAAATTGTTCTTCTCTTCATCATTTTTTATGACAGCTTCTATCGCCTTGTATTTCATGTTTTTCGTAACACAGGCGCAAGCTAATATTCGACAATACAGCGCTGATCTTAATAGTTCAAAATGGCAACTTGCTGATGACTCTCGCTTACAATGTACGTTATCACATCAAATTCCTAATTATGGACAAGCACGTTTTTCAGCAAAAGCAAGTCGTAAACTGAATATGGAATTTGAGCTTGATATGATGCTTCTACCTGATAGCTATTCGCTTGCGCAAGTACGAAGTGAGTCACCTAGCTGGCGTCCTGGCTATGGCGGAAAAGTTTTAGCGAACATGAAGCTTCAGAAACAATTCAACCCTAGTTTACCTAAGAAGGTTGCTTGGACTATGTTAAGTGAGTTAGAGCAAGGAATGAGTCCAACTTTTTATTATAATGATTGGTATAGTGAAGACGATGAAATATCTGTTGGCTTATCAACCGCTCGTTTTAAAGGTGCATATAAAAATTTTGTTGCTTGTGTCGGAAATTTATTAAATTACAGTTTTGAAGACATCGCTTTTACCGTATTAAATTATCAATCAAATAGTGAGCAATTTACGAAAGCATCGCAACGACGTGTTGATATGATCAGAGAGTATTTAAGTTTAGATCCTAAACTAGAACTAGTATTGGTAGATGCGTATTCAGATAGTTATGGTGCCCGTTGGCCTAACCTTAAACTATCTGAACGTAGAGCGCTTAAAATACGTGATTATTTTGTCAAAAATGGAATAGATGCAAGCCGTATTGAGGCCAAAGGTTATGGTGAAAAACGTCATATATCTTCTAATGCCTCAACACTCGGACGTGGTAAAAACCGTCGTGTAGTCATTCAAATGCAAAAACTTTAAAGTCGACCTATTTATACAAAAGCCGATTGTAAATATTTCTTTATACTCTTTCAATTTGCTGAATATATTAATAATACAAAATAGTTGAATAGACTTGTTGATTCAAAGTAATCTACAAGTCTATTTTTTTTGTGAGTTTTTTAGGATTATTTTAATGAAAATTTTTAAGCGGTTTATGTTGTTAGCAACATTATTTATATCGCAATTAGCAACAGCGGATAATAAGCCAGTATTAAACGATGCTTATACCTATTCAAATTATGATCAAGTTATCACAACCCACCTTTATTTAGACCTAGCGGTCAATTTCGAAGAAAAAGCATTAACAGGCTTTGCTGAGCTATCATTAAAATGGCTTAGTGATACACCACAAAGTATCATTTTAGATACACGTGATCTGGTTATTCATAACGTTCTTGCCCAAAATGTTCAAGATGAATGGCAAAAGGTAAATTATACACTTGCTGAACGAGATTCTGTTTTAGGTTCAAAACTGACGATCGATACAAAATTCAAAGCTAAAAAATTACGTGTTTATTATAATTCAACCGAAAAAGCGTCTGGTTTACAATGGTTATCTGCTGAGCAAACTGCAGGTAAGAAACAACCATTCTTATTTAGCCAGAATCAAGCAATTCATGCTCGCTCTTGGATTCCTATTCAAGATACACCAAGTGTTCGTGTTACTTACACCGCTAGAATTACAACAGATAAAGATTTATTAGCAGTAATGAGTGCTAATAATGAACCAGATACTGAGCGAGATGGCGATTACTTCTTTTCTATGCCACAAGCAATTCCTGCTTATTTAATTGCCATTGGTGTCGGTGATTTACATTTTAAATCAATGAGCCATCAAACTGGTATTTATGCTGAATCTAATATTTTAGATGCGGCAGTAGCTGAGTTTGATGATACTCAGGCGATGATTGATAAAGCTGAAAAAATGTATGGAAAATATCGTTGGGGTCGTTATGATTTATTAATATTACCACCAAGCTTTCCTTTTGGTGGTATGGAAAATCCACGTTTATCTTTTATCACACCAACTGTTATCGCAGGGGATAAAAGTTTAGTAAACTTAATTGCACATGAGCTAGCGCATTCATGGTCTGGTAATTTAGTCACCAATGAAAGCTGGCGTGATTTATGGTTAAACGAAGGTTTTACCAGTTATGTTGAAAATCGCATTATGGAAGCTGTGTTTGGTAAAAACAGAGCTATTATGGAGCAATCGCTAGATGCTCAAAATTTGAATAATGAAATAGCTGAATTATCTGCTGGTGACACTCAGTTATATATCGATCTAAAGGGACGTGATCCTGATGATGCTTTTTCAGGTGTTCCTTACACTAAAGGACAATTATTTTTAATTTATCTTGAGAAGAAGTTTGGTCGTGAGCGTTTTGATGCTTTCGTACTCGAATATTTTGACAGTCATGCATTTCAAAGCTTAGGTACGAATAACTTTGTTAAATATCTTAAAGCTAATTTAACGCATAAATATCCAAACATTGTTAGCGATGAAGATGTTAATGAATGGATTTATGGACAAGGTTTACCTACGTTTGTACCTAAGCCTACCTCAACAGCTTTTAGTACGATTGATCAGCAAATATCACAATGGCTAGCAGAAGGTATAACATTAACCCAATTACCTACAACAAATTGGACATTGCATGAATGGTTACACTTTATCAATAATTTGCCTACAGATATTAACATCGAACGTATGGTTGCAATTGATAAAGCTTTTAACTTAACACAGAGTAAAAATGCTGAAATAGCACATGCTTGGTTTTTATTATCAATCAGAGCAGGTTACGATGTTGTTTATCCAGAAATGTCTGAGTATTTAGTGGCTATCGGGCGTCGTAAGCTAATAGTGCCACTATATAAAGAATTAGCTCAAACAGAACAGGGTAAAGCATGGGCGCTTAAGGTTTATCAAAAAGCACGCCCTGGTTATCATGGTTTAGCTCAAGGTACTGTTGATGATATTTTGAAAAAATAAATATCAGTATATATAACTTCAGTGAAATAAATTAAAGGCTCTGTTGAGCCTTTTTGCTATTCGCTGATTAGAACTCTTGATATAATAATATCAATTACGTTAATTTTCTTTAGAGGCTCTGTGGATGTCGGAAGTTGAAAACCGCCCAACAAATTTTATTCGTCAAATTATCGATGCTGATCTTGCTAGTGGCAAACATAGTTCAATACAAACACGTTTTCCGCCAGAACCAAATGGTTTCTTGCATATTGGTCATGCAAAAGCTATTTGTTTAAGCTTTGGGATTGCTCAAGATTATAATGGTGCGTGTAACTTACGTTTCGACGACACCAATCCGGAAAAAGAAGATATTGATTATGTGCACGCTATTCAAAAAGATGTGCAATGGTTAGGTTTTGAATGGGCAGGTGATGTTCATTATTCATCAGACTATTTTGAGCAATTACATGATTTTGCGGTTGAATTGATTAGCAAAGGCTTAGCGTTTGTTTGTTTTTTAAATGGCGATGAAATGCGTGAGTATCGTGGTACGTTAAACAAGCCAGGTAAAAATAGTCCGTATCGTGATACGTCTATTGAAGAAAACTTAGCGTTATTTGCCAAGATGCGTAACGGTGAATTCAAAGAAGGTGAGTGTTCTTTACGTGCTAAAATAGATATGACATCAAGCTTTATGTGTATGCGTGATCCTATTATTTATCGTGTACGATTTGCTCATCATCATCAAACTGGTGATAAATGGTGTATTTATCCAATGTATGATTTTACACACTGTTTATCCGATGCTATTGAAGGTGTGACTCACTCTTTATGTACGTTAGAGTTTCAAGATAACCGACGTTTATATGACTGGGTTATTGATAATGTTTCTGTACCAGTAAAGCCTCAACAATATGAATTTTCACGCTTAAACCTTGAATATACATTAATGAGTAAACGTAAGTTAAATACTTTAGTGGAAGAAAAGCTTGTTGATGGCTGGGATGATCCTCGTATGCCAACGATTGCTGCTTTTAGGCGTCGAGGTTATACACCTGCTTCACTTAGAGAGTTTGCTAAGCGAATTGGCGTTACTAAAATGGAAAACACAGTTGAAATGAGTGTTTTAGAAGCATGTATTCGTGAAGATTTAAATGATAATGCTCCTCGTGCTATGGCAGTGCTTGATCCTATAAAATTAGTGATAGAAAACTACCCTGAAGGTAAAACTGAAGAGCTTGTCGTAAAGAATCATCCAAGTGACGATAGCCAAGGTACACGCATTGTGCCATTTAGTGGTGAACTCTATATTGAAGCAGAAGACTTTAGAGAAGAGGCCAATAAAAAATATAAACGTTTAGTACTCGATAAAGCTGTGCGTTTACGTGGTGCTTATGTTGTTACGGCAACACGTTGTGATAAAGATGAAGCAGGTAATGTTACGACGGTTTACTGTAATTACCTTGACGATACTTTAGGTAAAAATCCGACTGATGGTACTAAGCCCAAAGGTGTTATTCATTGGGTTGACGCTGATAAATCACTTGATGCGACAGTACGTTTATATGACCGTTTATTTACTGTTCCAAATCCTGCAGCTGAAGATGATTTTTATAAAGTGATGAACCCTGAATCATTGATTAAAGTTGAAAAAGCTAAAGTAGAGCCTTCATTAAAGTTAGCGAAGCCTGAACAAGCTTTTCAATTTGAGCGCCAAGGTTACTTTTGTTTAGATAATAAGATTGAAAATACAGATGAACTTATTTTTAACCGTACTGTAGGCTTACGTGATACATGGGCTAAGATAGCTCAGTAAGTTATTGAAGTTATTGTTATAAAGTTTTAATGAACACAAAAAAAGACCGTAGGTTACAAGTTAATTACCTGTAACCTACGGTCTTTTTATATAAACAAATAAAAACTTACTTGTTTATTGATTTTATATGCAGTTAAAGCTTAGGTATGCGAATTTTTTTCTCGTCACTTTGACGGTAAATAATTAGTGTTTTACCAATTACTTGTACTTTTATCGCTTGAGTTTCACGACAAATAGCGTCAACTATTAAGCCCTTTGTATCTCTGTCGTCAGTTGGTATTTTCACTTTAATTAATTCATGATGATTAAGCGCATAATCAATTTCAGCAACAACAGCTTCTGTTAAGCCATTATTACCAAGTAAAACAACAGGTTTTAGTGGGTGTGCAACACCTCTTAAATATTGTATTTGTTTCTTATTTATAGTCATTAAAAAATTTCGATAGTCGTTAACTTGAATTAACGCTATTTTACCCTTATCTAACACTTAATACCAATTCTATTCAATTTATTCCTAGTGATAAAGAACATTAGTAAGCTTATAACAAATAAAAGTTTAGTTAACGATCATTATTCTATGTGCTACTTGTATTTAGCGCGAGAATGATTAATTAATTGAATAAAAAAATTCAGTTGTTAATGAAGTACCTCTCTTACAGTCAGATAATTGATAACTAGAAATCAATTTCAATACCTTATGGTTAACTATCATTAAGCTAGTATAGAAATATTAGTTACCTGCAATTTATGTTCAAATCTAATTTTTTAATTTTCGTTGGGTGGGGAAATAACTGATGAGACTTGATATAATCTTTATTAATAGTCGAAAAAACTTTTAATATGGCAAAAAAATATGGCAAAACCCCCAGTAAAGAAAAAACATACTAACAGTTCGCAACGTTGGCTTGATGAACACTTTGAAGATGAATATGTAAAAAAAGCGAAAAAATTGGGTTTACGTTCTCGTGCAGTTTTCAAAATTGAAGAAATAAATAATAAAGATAAATTGATAAAGCAAGGCATGAAGGTGGTTGACCTGGGCGCTGCGCCAGGTGGTTGGTCTGAATATGCAGTTAAAGCGGTAGGTGATAGTGGACAAGTTATTGCTTGTGATATTTTATCTATGGACGCGATTGCCGGAGTCGATTTTCTACAAGGTGATTTTCGAGAAGAAGCGGTACTTGACGCTTTGTTAACAAGAATTAATGGTAAGACAATTGATGTAGTTATGTCAGATATGGCCGCTAATATGACTGGTAACGAAAGTGCTGATTCAGCACGTAGTATGTACTTAGTCGAGCTCGCGTTAGATATGTGTCATCAAGTATTAAAGCCTAACGGTGCGTTTGTTGTTAAAGTGTTCCAAGGGGCTGGTTTTGAAGACTTTATGAAAGCTGCTCGCGCGGTATTTAAAACAGTTAAAACACGTAAACCAGAATCTTCACGCGCGCGTTCACGTGAAGTTTACCTTGTCGCTACGGGTTTTACTGGCTAGATGTAAAAATTAATTTTGTTTCTACTTTATTCAAGCTAAGTGCGTTAATATGTTACTAGTTGTAAATACCGACTAAAGTAAATTAGCGACAAAGCTTGAATTGTAGTAAATTAGGCACAACATAATAATTTAGGTTAGAACTAACTCTGACCAATTTATATTAAATTTTCACCCCCAATGAGGTCATTAAGTTGAGCGATATGGCAAAAAATCTTATTTTATGGTTAGTAATAGCCGTTGTTTTAATGTCTGTTTTTCAGAGTTTTTCTCCTAATACAGCAAATGAAGCACAAATGGACTACACGCGTTTTATCACTGATGTTCGTCAAGGACAAATCCGTGATGCTAGCGTAGACAGAAACGGAGTAATTACTGGCGAAAAACGTACCGGTGAAAGCTACACTACTACTATTCCTGGTGGATATGATCGTGATTTAATCAACGACCTAGTAAAGCAGGGGGTTCGTGCTCAAGGTAAATTACCAGAAGAAACAAGCTTTTTAACCACCATTTTTGTCTCATGGTTTCCAATGATCTTATTAATTGGTGTTTGGATTTTCTTTATGCGCCAAATGCAAGGTGGGGGCGGTAAAGGCGCTATGTCTTTTGGAAAATCAAAAGCACGTCAACTAAGTGAAGAACAAATTAAAACAACATTTGCTGATGTTGCTGGTTGTGATGAAGCTAAAGAAGATGTTGCAGAATTAGTTGATTACTTAAGAGAACCAACAAAATTTCAAAAGTTAGGTGGTCGTATTCCTTCAGGTATTTTACTTGTCGGTCAACCAGGTACAGGTAAAACATTATTAGCGAAAGCGATTGCCGGTGAAGCGAAAGTACCTTTTTTTACTATTTCAGGTTCTGATTTTGTTGAAATGTTTGTGGGTGTTGGTGCATCACGTGTTCGTGATATGTTTGAACAAGCTAAAAAAGCAGCACCTTGTATAATTTTCATTGATGAAATTGATGCTGTAGGTCGCCAACGTGGCGCAGGTATGGGTGGTGGTCATGATGAACGTGAACAAACACTAAACCAAATGCTCGTTGAAATGGATGGTTTTGAAGGTAATGAAGGCGTTATTGTTATTGCTGCAACTAACCGTCCAGATGTATTAGATCCGGCTTTATTACGTCCTGGCCGATTTGATCGCCAAGTAACTGTTGGTTTACCTGATATTCGTGGCCGTGAACAAATCTTAAAAGTACACATGCGTAAAGTTCCTTTAGGAGACGATGTTAAAGCTGCTGTTATTGCACGTGGTACGCCAGGTTTCTCTGGTGCAGATTTAGCAAACTTAGTAAATGAAGCTGCATTATGGGCTGCTCGTACTTCACGACGCACAGTAAGTATGCATGAGTTCGATAAAGCTAAAGATAAAATTATGATGGGCTCGGAACGTAAGTCCATGGTAATGAGTGAGTCCGAAAAAGAAATGACTGCTTATCATGAAGCTGGTCATGCACTTATTGGTCGCTTAGTCCCTGATCATGATCCTGTTTATAAAGTAAGTATTATTCCTCGTGGCCGAGCGTTAGGGGTAACTATGTACTTGCCAGAGCAAGACAGATTTAGTCATTCTAAACAACATTTAGAAAGTAACATTTCTTCTTTGTATGGTGGACGTATTGCTGAAGAAGTTATTTATGGTAGTGATAAAGTGTCTACTGGTGCTTCGAACGATATTGAGCGCGCAACAAGTATTGCTCGTAAAATGGTTACTCAATGGGGACTTTCAGAAAAATTAGGCCCTATGCTTTTTGCTGAAGAAGAAGGCGAAGTGTTCTTAGGACGTACATCGTCGAAGTCATTACATATGTCTGATGAAACAGCGAAGTTGATTGATGAAGAAATTAAGTTACTAATTTCTCGCAACTATGAGCGTGCAGAAAATTTAATTAAAAACAATTTAGATATTTTACATGCAATGAAAGATGCATTAATGAAATATGAAACAATTGATGCGTTGCAAATTGATGATTTAATGGCACGAGTTGATGTTAGAAAACCATCTGATTGGGATGATACTGATTCTCCAAGTTCTAGCTCAAATTCTAGTGAAGGTGGCTCAGCTAAAAAATCAGAAGAGTCAGAAAAAAGTGTAACGCCTGATCTATCAGAGCCAAGTAGTGATACACCTGCTAAATAATTAGTATCGTGGGTCCAATTAATAAGCCTTGATATTTACTTAATTAAAGTATTTATCGAGGCTTTGTTTTTTAAAGCTAACCCTAAAATTATGTCCGAAAATTCTAGAAATAAACAATCAAACCAAGCCGCATTAGCCGACTTAAGTAATGTACAAGTGATGGGAATTGTAAATGTTACTCCTGATTCCTTCTCTGATGGCGGAAAGTTTGCTCAATTTGATCAAGCATTAAAACAAGTCGAATTGATGATCGAAAACGGAGTCGATATCATTGATATTGGTGGTGAATCAACTCGTCCTGGGGCAATTGAGGTAAGTGAAACAGATGAAGTAACACGGGTTATCCCTTTGCTTAAAGCGATTAAATCCCGTTTTAATATCTGCGTCTCTATCGATACGAGTAAAGCTGTCGTCATGAATGAAGCCATAACTTATGGTGCAGATATGATTAATGATGTTAGAGCGTTGCAAAATGAAGGCTGTCTTGATGTTATTGCACAAAGTGATGTTTCAGTATGTTTAATGCATATGAAAGGCTTGCCAAAAACAATGCAACAAAGCCCTCAATATACGAATATCATTGATGATATTGTTACTTTCTTTGAAGAACGTATTAGAAGTTGCAAAGAAAAAGGAATTAACTCTGAACGTTTAATTTTAGATCCTGGTTTTGGCTTTGGTAAAACACTTGAACATAATTATCAAATGTTAGCTCAGTTTTCTTTATTTAAAAAATTTAACTTGCCCTTGCTTGCCGGAACTTCGCGTAAGTCAATGCTAGGCAACTTACTTAATCGTGACGTTGATCAGCGATTAGCTGGGAGCTTAGCTACTGCGATTCTTGCCGTTCAACAAGGAGCTAATATAGTACGTGTACATGATGTAGCAGAAACTGTCGATGCAATCAAAATTTTAAATGCTGTTGCAAAACATCATTAGTAGGATGCAATGAATTGAAAACTTAGCTGGTTATAAGCTAATACATTGAGAATTTAATAAGAAGGAAAAATAATGGCTAGTCGTAAATATTTTGGTACTGACGGAATACGTGGTTTAGTTGGTCAGTATCCAATTTCACCTGAGTTTGTGATGAAACTAGGCTATGCTGCAGGTAAAGTATTAGCTGCACAAGGTACTAAGAAGGTACTTATTGGAAAAGATACACGTATTTCAGGTTATATGCTTGAATCAGCTTTAGAAGCCGGATTTTCAGCAGCAGGCATCGATATAGGCCTATTAGGCCCAATGCCGACACCCGGTATTGCTTATTTGACTAAAACTTTTCGTGCTGAGGCAGGGATTGTTATTAGTGCATCTCATAATCCTTATTATGATAACGGCATTAAATTTTTCTCACAAGATGGCGAAAAACTCCCTGATGAGGTTGAGTTAGCAATCGAAGCCGAGCTTGATAAACCTATGGGGTGTGTTGATTCTGCTTACTTAGGAAAAGCAAGCCGCATTGAAGATGCAGCAGGACGCTATATTGAGTTTTGTAAGAGTAACTTTCCAAGTCAACTCTCGCTGGAAAATTTAACAATTGTTGTCGATTGTGCGCATGGTGCTACTTATCACATTGCTCCTAATGTTTTTCGTGAATTAGGTGCAACTGTTATTGAAGTAGGCACATCACCTAATGGCACTAATATTAATGATGGTTGTGGTGCTACATCAATGAAGATGGTTAGTGAGGCGGTTGTTGAACACAAAGCCGATCTTGGTATTGCACTTGATGGTGATGGCGATCGTTTAATGATGGTTGACCATACAGGTTATGTTATTGATGGTGATGAAGTCGTTTATATTATTGCTTGTAACGATTTGCAGTCTGGTAGTTTACAAGGCGGTGTTGTTGGTACGTTAATGAGTAATATGGGTCTTGAACTTGCTTTAGAAGAATTAGGCATTCCTTTTGCCCGCAGTAACGTAGGTGACCGATATGTAATGGAATTACTAAGAGAGAAAGGCTGGCAGTTAGGTGCTGAAAACTCAGGACACATTATTAATTTAAGTCATACATCAACTGGAGATGGTATTATTGCGGCTTTAAATGTTTTAACAGCACTTAAACAGCAAGAAAAATCATTATTTGAATTGCGTCAAGGTATGACTATGTTACCGCAAATTTTGGTTAATGTACGCTTTACCGGTGATAGTGATCCTATTAATTCACCAAGTGTACAAGCAGCTGTTGATAAAGTTAATGCTCGATTATCAGGCCGTGGACGAGTATTATTACGTAAATCAGGAACAGAGCCTTTAATTAGAGTGATGGTAGAAGGCCCCGAACTTGAAGAAGTTACTGCCTTAGCAAATGAAATTGCAGAGTCAGTTAAACTGGCAAGCTAGCAAATTTGCTGATAAAAGCAGCGATTGTCCAATAAATTTAATTGATCATTCATTGATTTTAACTTAGTACTTGTAAGTTAATCTCAGGTTAGTTAATATCTCGCGGCTTCATTTACAAAGCACTAGAAAGTGGATAGGAGATAATATATGGCTAGACGTGCAATCGTTGCTGCTAACTGGAAGATGAATGGTGATTTAGCATTAGTTGACACTATGATTTCTGGTTTAACTAACGTGAAATTACAAGATAATGTTAGTGTGGTTATTTGTCCTAGTTCCCCTTATTTATCTGAGTTTGTTGCTAAAAGAAATTCAAATAATTTAAGTGCTGTTATACATGTTGGTGCTCAAAATGTTAGTGAACACCAAAGTGGAGCTTACACTGGTCAAATTTCTACAAAAATGTTGCAGGAATTATCAGTAGAATTTGTTATTATAGGTCATTCTGAACGTAGACGTTATTATCAAGAAACCTCTACTCAAGTTGCACATAAAGTAAATGCCGTACTCAATGCAGGTTTAACACCTATTATATGCATTGGTGAAAGCGAAGCTGAACGAGCAACTGAACAAACAGAAACCGTACTTGCTTCACAATTACAGCCTGTTATTGATGAAATAGGTATAGAAAAATTTATTGATGTTGTTATTGCCTATGAACCCGTTTGGGCTATAGGTACAGGAAAAACAGCATCAAACGAGATGGCACAAGAAACACATAAATTTATTCGTCAATTTTTAGCTAAAGCTAATAAAGATGTCGCGGATAAAGTGCCTTTGTTATACGGTGGAAGCGTTAACTCGTCAAACTGTGAAGAATTATTCGCACAACCTGATATAGACGGTGGTCTTATTGGTGGTGCTAGTTTACAAGTTGAACAATTTAAAATAATTTGTTCAGCCGCTAAAGGAAAGTAAAAATGTTGTATCAAGTTTTAATTATAGCCTACGTACTTATCGCCTTAGCCTTAATTGGTTTAGTGCTAATTCAACAAGGTAAAGGTGCTGATATGGGTGCCTCTTTTGGTGCTGGTTCATCAGCAACAGTTTTTGGCTCAGGTGGTTCAGGTAACTTTTTAACTAAAACAACAACCTGGTTAGCTATTGGCTTTTTTGTTATTAGTTTAGTTTTAGGTAACCTAACGGCTAATCGTACTAAGTCTGTTGATGAATGGAATGACTTAAGTGTTCCTGTTAGCGAACAAACTATACCTACCGATGCTATTCCAAGCGATATCGAAAGTGCGGAAGCTATGATGAGTGAAAACTCAGACGTTCCAACTGCTGATGATGTTGCTACTAAAGTAGAAGATGGCGATATACCTAACTAGCATCAGAGTTAACTTTTTCAAGTTATAATATAAACCTAGTTTTGCGCGGATGTGGCGGAATTGGTAGACGCGCCAGCTTGAGGGGCTGGTGACTTAGGTCGTGGGGGTTCAAGTCCCCCCATCCGCACCACTAGATTATATTTAAAATCAAGAGCTTATATAAGCTCTTTTTTTTGGTCCGATTTCCCATATATTATATTTAAATACTTTCGATTATTTAACGATTCATCGTTTATTTTCAAACTTTACCTAGTTTTATCGATTGTTACCTATAAGCTTTATTTTTCTATTAACATAATTTTATTTAATACTCCCATCATACTGCTTTATACCAATCTCACTAACTATGTGATTATTTCTACTTGCTAAAATCACCAACTACATCCTTATTTAATAATTAGAACAACTAGTTATTGAAATAAATGCTTTGTATTTGGCAATTTTTCTACGTATAAAATTGTTCACTTAATTAATGAAACAGGTATTACTGACAACATAATTTACTCTTGTAGTTACTTTTAGCTGCATCCCTTAAAAGTTTAAGCTCAGAGATACTTTGCAGTAATAGCAGATTGCTTATTTTTTTGATAAATGTGTGAGGTTATTCGTGTTATTGAAAGGATAGGTGCTCGTAATGGTGAAACAGCAAGTCAAGTAACACAATGACTGAGCATATGGCTGAATTTCTTCAAGAGCTTACTGAAAGCTCTAAGCAAGTAGATATAATGGCTGAGAAATTACAGCAACTGGTTGAAACTTTTAAAGTTAGTTAATAGTTCGCTACTAACTAACTTTAAAATTAAATGATTTTAGATCAACTAATAGCGATTAAACCTGTAGATACCAATAGAGCAAAACCAATAGTTACAGTGAGAAGAGAGATTAATGTTGATAGTATGATTATTTTCGCAGCTAAATCAGCGTTGCCGCCCATCGCTTCTACCATAATTAAACTAGCTGTTGCTGTGGGTGACGCTGTTAACAAAAATAACACACCAGCTGCTTTAGGATCGATTGGTAAAATAAATAGCAATATTACCAAAATTAGTGGGCTTAAAATAATCTTACCAAAACTTGCCATCAAGGCAGGCTTCAAGTTTTGCTTTAATTGTTGAAAATTTAATGACCCACCAATGGCGATTAACGCTAAAGGTAGAGTCATTTGTGAAATATACTGGTTACTTTGTAAAATTAGAGCAGGGGTTTTGAAGCCTATTAAGTTTGCAACTAAACCCGCGGTTATTCCAATAATTAATGGGTTTTTAATAATATCTTGAATATTTTTTTTAATAGAGCCACTTTGCTGATTTAAGCTATTATTAAGGGTAAAAATAGACAGTAAATTATATACAATAATCGTTGCTGCTGTTGGTATTGTCGCGATAGCAATGCCTTTATCCGGATAAGCATTCGCACATAAAGCTAAACCTACAATAATTAAATTACCTCTAAAAGCTCCTTGAACAAAAACACCTTTATCCCGCTCAGCACCAACAAACTTGAATGCCGTATAATGGCTTATAATGAATACAATAACGGTAGTTAATAATATTAATGCAATATGGGAAACATTAATAAGTTGTTTAAAATCATGAGATGCAGTACTGGTAAATAAGATAATGGGTAAACCAATATTGAAAATGAATTTAGACGAGATACGAATAAACTCTTTATTAATGAATTTTATATGAAATAACCATGTACCTAACGTTATTAAGATAAATATTGGCGCGGTGATTTGGAGGGCTATAGGTAAGAGTGAAAAAATATTTTGGTTATATTCCATTGTGCGTTTGGTCTTTGTTTATTTTACTAGCGATTAACTTTTTATTTTACGTTATTTCTCCCATAAAAACTCGGTTAACATTAGGTATTGTTTATATTATTAAGTGCTTATATGCTTTATATATTACTAGCGCAATATACGATTTTAGCTGTTTACTGTCTTGTCATCATTTTTATTGTTGTCGATGTTGGGGAACTCAAGACAGAAACAAGAGCCACTGCCTAATGTAGATTCAATTAATACTTTTCCTTTATGCTTATCCATTATTGTTTTAACAATCGTTAAGCCGACACCACTTCCATCTGTTGTTGATAGTCTCTCAAATATAGCGAATACTAATTCGTGATATTTAGGGTCTATCCCAATACCATTATCTTTTACACAAATGGTAGTGGAAGATAAGGTCTGTTGTGTGTATATATCTATTACTAAAGGGACCGATGGGTTACGGTAGCGGATAGCATTACTTAATAAGTTAAGTAATGCTTCACCGAATAATCGTGGGTTTGCATCTACCGTATTTAAATTATCGGTAATGTTTATTGTAGCGTTGCTCTCATTTATAGCTTCTTCAAGAACTCGACATTGTTCTTCAATTATTGTTTGTACATTAACTTGAGAAATAGCAATAGTTTGTTGAACAATACGAGATAAATCGAGTAAATCAGTTAAAAGGCTTTCCATATTTTTAACATTTTCAATGATGCGAGTCAGTCGATGCACTTGCTTTTCGGTTAATGTTGATAACAATTCTGATTTCAGTTGTTGAGTGAATGCTGAAATAGTAACCAATGGTGATTTAAGATCATGAGATACAGTATAAATAAATTGCTCCATTTCTTTATTTTTATTTATTAACTTTTTATTTAACGTATTGGCTTGTTGTTTTTCTTTTTTAAGATCTTTCATGATGCTCACTAAAGTTGCTTGTGAGCGTGTCATCTCTGTTTTTTGAGCTTCCATTTTAATATTTAATGCATTACTTTTATTAAGCTTATGTTGTTGTTCTTTAAAAAAGAATCTGACAATAGCGACTAATGTTATGAGAAGTGCAATCAAAACAATAAGACTTAATTTAAGACTACGCTCTACTAAATCAGTCATTAGTGCTTCAAGTGTGAGTGTAATCTTATTGTATGCCAAGGTGATTTCAATGTGAGAAGGCTCGTCATTATAACGAAGAAATTTGTCTAACTCATGTGTGGTCATTTCTTTATCAAGGAGTTCTGGAAGTGATAAAAGATGCTCATTATAAGCAGATAACATATTTCTTGTATCTTGCATGTTGAGCTCTCCAAGTATTAAAGCGCCTTGTCGCTCAAATTTACTTAATAGAAGTTTTGCAATACGATAATTCTCAAAAGCATTTTCTCGATAGCTAGGCTCATTCGGTCGTAAAATAGCATTTTTAAAATTATGTATTAGGCCGACATAACCAATTTGATTTTGAAGTTCAATGAGAGAAGCATATATTTCAGTTCTGCTCTGTCTGATGTCTTTTTGTTTAGCAACGAAATTTAACGCTATAAATATTTCAAGTGAAATAAAAAAAAGTAGTAGTGTCGCGAGTATAATATTGTTGGATTTCATGGGTGATCACAACGTAACTCTCTAACCAACAATATAACTGTTGAAAGATTATTAAATTTTATAGGTGTATATTTTATTGAATTCATGTATTTATATTCCTATTTTTTCTTATTGTAATTGTTCGTTATTCTGCTTTTGGAAAACATAGCTCTATACACGTTCCTTTATGCAATTCAGATATTAGTGTTATCGTACCGTTTTGCTTTTCCATTGCGGCTTTAACGATATTCAAGCCAACCCCTGTACCTGTATTCGCATCTTTATTAATTTGTTCAAAGATATGAAACACTCGTTCATGGTTTGATTTATCTATACCAATACCATTATCACAGATAAATAGTGAAACAGAAGTATTACATTCTTTAGTATATACTTTTACTTGTAGATCTCGTTTATGGCTTTGATATCTAATTGAATTTTTAAAGATATTATCAATACATTGAGACAGGAGGGTTTTATTTGCCCATAAGAGGTGTAAAGGCTCGGATATAATTAATGTAAATTCCGTTTTTTTATATTCAGGCAGTACTCTTTGCCAATTTTTTTCAATGAGTTTTGTTACATTAAGTGAGGTTTTCGTTATTTCTGTATTCATAATCTTTGAAAGTTGTAACAAGTTGATCAGTAATGTCCCCATATGTGTTACATTTTCAATAATTCTTTTGAAGCGATGTTTTTGCTTTTCTGATGTATAGGTTGATAACTCGTTAGCTAATGTTGAAGTAAAACCGTTAATAGTCACTAAAGGCGACTTTAAATCATGGGATACAGCGTATACAAATTGTTCTAGCTCTTTATTTTTTGATTTTAGTGTTTTTGCTAATGCCTTGGATTTAGATAAAAGGTTATCTTGAACTTGCACAGCTTTTCTCAACTCTAATTGCAAAACAACTTGCTGGGCGATTATTGTCAGCTGTTTTTTTTGAATATCAGTTAATATTGATGGCTTATTGTTGAGCACACAGAGTGTACCTAACCGAAGACCGTTAGGTGTTATTAGTGGTGCTCCAGCATAGAACTTGATATTAGTTGGCCCCGTTACTAAAGGGTTATCGTGAAATCTCTCATCTTTGTCGGCATTTTTTACTTCGAATACTTGTTCATGGTGAATAGCGTGCGCACAAAACGCAATATCTCGAGGGGTTTCTTGTACTGTAACACTGAGGTGAGATTTGAACCATTGCCGTTTCTCATCAATTAACGAGATAAGGGCAATAGGCATATTACAAACACTTGATGCTAACTCAGTAAGTTGGTCATAGTTTTGTTCAGGTAGCGTATCTAATATCTGATATTCATTTAAAGCCGCCAGTCGAGAGGATTCGTTGTCAAGAATTGGTGCAGATTTCATTGCTAAACGCTCCCTTATCAATTATATAGATTGTTATAAATCTGATAACAAAGAATACTTTTCTATTTATCTTTGTTCCTGTAATTTTACTTCTAATAAATCGGCAGGCATGGGCATGCCAAGGAGGTATCCTTGAAATTTATCAATTTTAAGTTTACGGCAAACTTTTAGCTGGTTTTTAGTTTCAATGCCTTCGGCAACTACGGTAAAGTTTAGTAACTTTAACATAAGAGTTACGGCTTCTAATAAGCTATTCTTTTTATCAGTATTTAATTCATCTTCTTGCAATGTTTTATCTAATTTAACGATATCAATGGGATAATTGTTTAAATGTGATATTGAGGAAAATCCCATACCAAAATCATCCAAGGCAATTTTAAAGCCTGCAGATGAAAGGGAATTGAGTGTTTGTCGAGTAATATTATCGTTGTCTAGTAAAGCGGTTTCAGTGATTTCTAATATGATAGTGTCAGGTTTAACTCCATATTTTTGTGCTGCATATTTAATTTTTTGAGTCAGTTGAGCATTTTGTAATTGGATTGCTGAAATGTTAATTGCTAAGGTAAAATTGTCATCATACTTAGTCTGCCATGATGCTAAATTAGCTAAGGCTGTGTCGATGACCCATTGGCCTAAGTCATGAATTAAACGTGTTTCTTCTGCAATAGGGATAAACTCATCTGGAGTATATGAGTTTGGGGTGTCAGGCCACCTAATAAGAGCTTCAACGCCTTTAATGTTTTCACTGTTGGCACAAAAAATAGGTTGATAGAATAAGCGAAAGGATGAGTTCTTAATTATTTCATTCATTTCATTTCTGATAAAGAAACGACGGTTAAATTCATTTTGATAATGTAATTCATAAAAGCATAGTGTGTTTTTACCATTCTTTTTTGCTCTATACATGGCGACGTCAGCATATTTCATTAGTTGATCATGGCTATTTGCATCATCTGGGTATAACGCCGCACCAATGCTCACTGTACAGTCCATTCTCTGACCATCGATTAAGAAAGGCTGTTGGAATGATTGTAAAATACGACTAGCAATCATATTAACTTCTTCTGCAGAGTTTATATTCGCTAAGGTTATTGCAAATTCGTCACCGCCTAGTCGGGCAAAGCCATCGTTGATTCTTAGGCAATTTTTGACTCTAGCAACTAACTCAACTAGAAGTATGTCTCCAGCGTGATGACCTAATGAATCATTAATATGCTTAAAATCATCTAGATCTAAAATGAGCATGGCAACAGAAAGCTTTAAACGATCACTATTAGCAATCATAATGTTTAACGTTTCATCGAAATAATGACGATTATGTAAGCCAGTTAATTGATCAGTTTCAGCCATATTCTTTAAGGCCAAATAACTTTCCTGCATTCTTTGTTCCATTTCAAAGCGCTTTTTAGAGTGAATAATAGCTTGAGATAGCTTAATATGTGAAATGTCGCTTTTAGGAATAAAGTCTTGTGCACCAGCTTCAATACAATTGAGGGCGATTGATATATCTTCTGCGGCACTAATAACAATAATTGCTGTATTACCTAAATTGGGACGTGAACGCATCTCAATAATCATTTCAATACCATTAATTTCAGGCATATGATAGTCAAGTAATATAATATCGAATACTTCTTCATCGATTAATTCAAGCGCTTTTGCTACACAATCAGCTCCTTTGATTTCATAATTATTTTCTAATGATGTTCCTAGCGCTCTTTTTGCAAGTGCGATATCAATTTCATTATCATCAACAATCAGTATTTTCATTGCAGAATAAATCCTTTTAAGCATAACTTTTAGACGTTTTAAGTCATTATTTTCTAAGTAAAAATGAAAAAATTGTCGTTGGAAAAGTTAAAAATATATACACGAAAATATTTTAATCACCCTAAAGTGTTTTTATTTACTAAGAGTTTGTACTTTAAATTAATATATGACTATGCTTAATAAATATACATTTTATTATGTACCTTTACACTAGCAGCACATATTAATATTGTCTAATTTTGAACTATTAAATGTACTTTTAAAAAATAACAACGGATTACATAAAGCATGCGAGTGATAATTATAGAAGATAACACCGATCATTTTGATATTATTGACGATGCATTTATGTCGATTACGGAAATAGATGTGGAGGTAGTTCGGGCTGATACCTTAACCAAAGGGAAGCGTTTACTATTATCAGAAAATTTTGATATATGCTTGTGTGATTTACAACTTCCCGATTCAACTATAATTGAAACCGTAGAATGGCTAAGTTCACAAACTAATCCATTACCTATGGTGACATTAACATCATTAAACAGTAGTGATGTTGCACGAAATTTGCTGAAAAAAGGGATACAAGACTATTTACCAAAAGACTCTTTAACTCCTGCTTTACTTTATAAAACATGTTTATATGCTATTGAGCGATTCCGTCATCAAAAAATAGTGGCGGGATACAACCAAGATATGCAAGTATTTTGTGCTAGCTTATCTCATGATTTTAACGGGCATATTACCCGTATAATGGGCGTATCAAGATCATTAAAATCAGACTTAATGGAACGAACTAGCTGCACACCAACGGAATTGAAGTGGTTTGAGTATATTGAAAAAAGTACAACAGAAGTACATAAATTAGTCTCTAATTTGCATAGTTACCTGTCTGTAGGTTATACCGATCAGGTTTTTGAGTCCGTTTGCGTAAAGTCAGTGATTGAAAATGTAACTTCTTCCCTTAAAGGTGCTCTGCAAGTAGATTTCGAATTAAATATACCTAATGAATTAACGACTATTCAAGGCAATAGTACTTTACTTCAAATATTGTTCCAAAATTTAATTGTTAATAGTATAAAGTTTAATAATGGTTACCCTATTATTGATATATCTGTGCGAGCGCATGGCAATCATGTTGATGTTATTTTGAAAGATAATGGTATTGGTTTCGAGCAAAAACATGTACAAAAAATATTTTCACCATTTAATCGCCTTGCCAATGGCATGAAATTTGGCGGTTCAGGTTTAGGGTTAAGTATCGTTAAGCGTATTATTGAGCATCATAATGGCAGTATTGAGGCACATTCAGAATTAGGTGTTGGTAGTCAATTTATCCTAAAATTTAACCAAGAATGATTACACATTTTAGTAATTAAAAGGTTGTTTTAAAATTAATTAAACCACTAGAGGACGTAACGTGGATAATCTTAAGCTAATGTCGGCATTAATGGTAGAAGACAATATTGATCATGCAGAATTGATGATGGATGCTTTCAATGAATTTAATATTAAAAATTCAATAACGCATGTAATGGATGGTGAGGAGGCTATTGCTTACCTAAGAAACGAAGCTCCATTTGAAGATCTTCATAAATTTACTCGCCCTGATATTGTATTTTTAGATATTAGAATGCCTAAACAAAGTGGTATTGCTACCTTAAAAATAATGAAAGAAGACGCTCTGCTCAAAGATATTCCTGTGGTGATGATTAGTACGTCAAACACGTCACCAGAAATAAAAGAATGTTATGGTTTAGGCGCTAGTGGTTTTGTTACTAAACCGTTAAAGTTTGAAGACTTTACAAAGAAAATGAAGGAGTTAAATTATTATTGGGTACTCACTGCTGAGTTACCGACAAAATAAATTATTGATACAACCTCATACTAAAATAGCACTGTGTATACCAGTTTATGCTTGACAAAGGTACAGTTCTTATTGCATTTATATATTTCCAAAAGCTAATTAAACAATAAAAAATTTAATAAGTAAAATTTATTAAATCAATGTTTAAATTAAAGCAGCAAAAGTCGAATTTAATTGAGTTATTTTTTAAAATATAACACAATTAAATTCGACTAAAATTACTTAGCTAAGATACCAATAAGCAGCACTATATCGTTAATTGATTTATCGTCTTATTACAAATCAATGCAGCCATTATTTAATTTCTACAGTCGCTTGTGTATGCTTATCAGCCTTAGTTTCATTATGAAAACCCAATTGATTTAACTGTTAGCTCTGCTCGCAAGCGAACTGCTATTTTTTCAATCTGGGAAATAACACGATTCGTTTAAAAGAGATATTACATGTCTAAAACAAATTCAAATAACCCAGCCTATTCTCCTGCTGCCGGTGGTTGGGGCGCACTGAAAAGTTCAACTAAACATATTATTCAAAGTGAAAATGCTATGAAGGGCGTAAAAGCCTTACTTCGAGCAAATCAACCAGGAGGCTTTGATTGCCCTGGTTGTGCTTGGGGGGATTCATCAACGGCTGGCAAAATAGATTTTTGTGAAAACGGTGTAAAAGCAATTGCGTGGGAAGCAACTAGTAAACGTGTTGATGCTACTTTTTTTAAGCAACATTCAATAACAGAATTAAAAAGCTGGGATGATCACTCACTTGAAAAAAGTGGCCGCTTAACTGAACCAATGTTTTATGATGGCGAGAGCGATCATTATCAACCAGTTAGTTGGAATAAAGCCTTTAGTATAGTTGCCGATAGCCTTGCTGATTTGTCTTCGCCTAATGAAGCATTATTATATACATCGGGTCGAGCAAGTAATGAAGTTGCCTATATGTATCAATTATTTGGTCGAGTACTTGGCACTAATAATTTTCCTGATTGCTCTAACATGTGTCATGAGGCATCGGGAGTAGGCATGACAAATAGCCTTGGTACTGGTAAAGGTACCGTTACCATGGAAGACTTTAATGAAGCGGATGCTATTTTTGTTTTTGGTCAAAACCCAGGAACTAATCACCCGCGTATGCTGGGCACATTACGTAAAGCAAGTAAGCGCGGTGCTACGATTGTTTCGATTAATAATTTAAAAGAGCGCGGCTTAGAAAAGTTCTCAGATCCACAAAGTGCAAAAGAAATGATTCTTTTTACAGGCACTAAAATTAGCCAATATTATTTTACACCGCGATTAGGTGGTGATATGGCCTTATTACGTGGTGTAGCAAAAAGTTTATTTGAAAGATTTGAACAAGATAAATCAGTACTCGATATGGAATTTATTAATGAACATTGTCAAGACTTTGAAGCATATAAACGCAGTGTTGAATTAAGCTCATGGGATAAAATAATTAGCCAATGTAGCTTAACAAGAGAAGATATTGAGCAAATAACCGATATCTATGTAAGTAGTAAGAAAGCAATTTTTACATGGGCAATGGGAATTACTCAACATAGTCACTCAGTGGCGACAGTAAGAGAAATTGTTAATGTACTGATGTTAAGAGGCAATATTGGTAAAACAGGAGCTGGTGCATGTCCTGTGCGTGGACATTCAAATGTACAAGGTAACCGTACAGTTGGTATTAATGAAAAACCGTCTATGGACTTTCTTGATGCATTAGCACAAAAATATTCGTTTAGCGTTCCTCGTGATGATGGTTTTAACACCGTTGAATCAATTCACGCAATGTTAGCCAATAAAGCTAAAGTTTTTATTGCATTAGGTGGCAATTTTGCTGCTGCTACTCCTGATACTAAACGTATATATACGGCATTATCGCAATGTGATTTAACGGTTCAAATTAGTACTAAACTTAATCGTAGTCATCTGATGACAGGAAAAAAAGCACTGATTCTCCCTTGTTTAGGTCGAACTGAAATAGATACTCAACAAAGCGGTGAACAATGTATTACCGTAGAAGATTCTATGAGTATGGTACATAGTTCACGAGGGCAAAATGAACCAGCCTCTGTGCACTTACGTTCAGAAACAGCAATTATTGCAGGAATAGCAGCAGCTTCTGTGGGCGATAAAGTCGTGAATTGGCATAAGTTAGCCAGTGATTATGCTTATATCCGTGAAGATATTAGCGAGGTTATTCCTGGATTTGAACAATATAATGAGCAAATAAAAGCGAGACGAGGTTTTTATTTAACCAACCCCGCAGCGAAGCGTCAATGGAACACGCCAACTAAAAAAGCGATGTTCTCAACAGCCTCATTACCCGAAGAGTTAGCGCATGAAAAGGTGAAAGATAGAACTGATAATATGGTACTGACATTACAAACGCTACGTTCTCATGATCAATATAATACAACCATTTATGGTATGGATGATCGTTACCGAGGTGTTTATGGCGAGCGTAAAGTTATTTTTGTCAATGCTGACGATATGAAAGCATTATCGTTAGAGCAGGGGGATTATGTTAAACTTACCACAATTTCAAACGATGATATTGAACGTTCAGTCGAAAGCTTTAAAGTGGTTGAGTATACTATACCACAAGGTTGCGTAGCCGCTTACTACCCTGAAACGAATCCTTTGGTGCCCCTTGAAAGTATTGCCGATGATTGTGGCACGCCAACCTATAAATCTATTCCTATTTCATTAGAGAAAGTATAAAGTTAATCGTTGTTCATTTAATGGATAAAGGCAATACAAACGTAAAAAAGAGGCCGATAGCAAGCCTCTTTCTTGTCTCTAGATTATTTTAGAGCTCGGAAACAGATAAAATTATTTTATTTCTTAACCATTTATTTGCAGGATCTAAATCTACTTTATTGTGCCAATACAAATGAACATCAACATCAGGTAAACTCACCGGTAAAGGAAAAATAACTAAATCGAGTAATTGAGCGTACATCATTGCGGTAACTTTTGTTATGGTAAATAGCATATTGTTATTTGTAATAACTCTGCAAGCTGAGAATGAATGTTGACACCTTAAGCCTATTTTTCGTTGGAGCCCTAATCGAGCGAGTTCAAAGTCTTCAATACTTGTACCCACTGAACGAGATGATACTAACACGTGATCTTGGGCAAGATATTCGTCCAAACTTAGAGTCGATTGTATATCGGGGTGATTTTTTCGAGCAAGAACCACTAGCTCACTTTGTTCTAACTTGGTATGTGAAATGTTTTCGCTAACAGGTAAAAGTGTATCTATCGCCAAGTCAATATCACCACTAACAAGTTTATTTTCTATATTACTACGATTTACCCGTCTACTACTCTGAAGCTTAATTAATGGTGCTTCTTTTTTTAAACGCTGCATCAATGGCGGAAGATAAGACGCTTCTAGGGTGCCATGTAATGAAATATTAAAACTTTTACGCGATATTGAAGGCTCAAATTGACGAGATTGTGCTAAACATACTTGTAATTGTCGTAAGGCTTCTCGAACATCAGCAATCACATTATTGGCTACTGCGGTTGGGCGCATCTTATTACCTTGGCGAACAAACAAAGGATCACCAAAATGATCACGCAGTTTACTTAATGAATGACTAATTGCTGGTTGTGATAAGTTAAGTGCTGAGCCCGCCTTAGTAATATTTCCTTCGCAATATATGGCTTCAAATACCACAAATAAGTTTAAATCTATTTTCATTAAATCTCCCCACTAACCCCAATTTATTATTATTAATATCATATTTAGTATTCTTTATATGAATATAGTTATGTTTTTATTATTCGTATTTTTAATTTAAATGTTGTACCTAATATAGTCAAGTAGTATGAATATCATTAATAATGGTTATTGAACAAACTATCTGTGTACATTATTAATACTAGGCTTTTAAAGGTTACCGGTCTTCAATTTATTATGAAGAAAAGTTTGTGTATAGAGATTAATACTACAACCATTAATTAAATATCACTAAATCAAACAGTCTAACTGAGTAACAATTCTTTTATTGGCGCACGCTTTTATTTACCATTTTGTTATAAAAGATCAAATTAAACTTGCAAATACAAATGAGAGTGATTATCATTTATTCTTAAAGGGTGAAATATTCCTATTAAATAGGGCAATAAAGTATTGCTTCGAATGATCTGCGATCATTTAAAAATAATAAATCAGTGAGGTAGCATAAATGGAACATCAACAATGGCAGTCGCTGCTAAAGCTTGGTAATCATTGCTTTCATGAGAAGGAATGGAGTAAAGCTGAATATTTTTATAGCGAAGCATATGACTTATTAGCTTTTTCTTATCGTAATAATCCTATGTGTGCTGACACGTTAATGGCTTGGGTTTGTTCATGTCATAACTTGTCTGCGCTTTATGAACATCAAAGAAACATCAGTTTAGCATTAAGGTTTTTGATGGTTCCCCACGAATACCTGTTAGAAGTAACTAACGCTAAAGTAGATGATGAAGACATTAAGTTAATTGCTTTTAAAGGCCTTTCATTAACACTATCTCCCATACTACTGTTCAACAAAAAGCACGTCATTTGTGATAACTGCATTGACAGGTTTGACTCATTAAAATTATTACTACAGCAACAAGAAAACGTTATTCATTAATACTAAAAAGGAAAATTAGATGTTTAGGTTATATATCGTCATTTTATTGTTATCAGTTTCTGCTCCAAGCTTTTCGCATTCAGGTCATGATCATAGTGATCCTATGGCAGGGCTCATTCATTTACTCTGGGTTGCTCCTCTCGTTATTGGTATTGCTTTAATTATTTATCAATTTACAAAAAAGCACCGTTTTTTTAACAAGAAAAAGTAAGGTATTTATAATGATTTTTGATCTATTAGCTAAAATTGATACTAAATATCCCTTCGATCAAGCTGTCGCGCATTGTGATATACCCTGTAAAATATATGATCCTATTTCAGCACAACTAGCTGTGCTTACAATGATCAGAATGGTTGATTTATTAAATGAATTAAAAGACTGTGAATCATTAACTCTTGAGCAACAAGCGACATTTATTCGTTTAGTTAATGAAAAAGAAGCACATGGAAATAAAGTAAAAGAAGAGATACTTATTATCTGGGGTGATTATATCAAGCAACCCCAATTAGATAACCATCAAAACTTGCACACATTGACACATGAAATTATGTTGGCAGCTTCTAAGGCGAAGCAAAGCATAAATCGTGAAGCTAGTGTAAAACTATTAGCTAAAGTAAATCAGTTTGTTGAAATCTTTTGGGAAACTAAAGGCGTTGAAGTTTATCGTGCTATTTGCCCTTATCCACCAGCAGAATCTTTAAGCTACCCAGTACTAAAGTCGATTTAATGGTTGTGCTTAAATTGTTAACTGTAAAAAATAAAAAGAGTGGCAGTTTATCTGCTGAAAAATTAAAACCAGATAATAAAACCCAATGTTTTGGGCTAGTTATAGGGATGTCTAAACTTAAAAAGAGTCAATGATGAATCATTCACTCAATTTTGTATTAGCTAAAGCTTATAATTTAACAAATAAGGTATCGCTACCTTGTTATCGTAGAATGCTATTACCGGTTTTTCTTTGTATTCTGCTATTTCAGCCAAAAACGCATGATCTTATGCTTACCGTACTTGCTGATGCTTTTTGACAAGTAGCTGTTTTTGTCGCTTTTACATTAGCTATTTATCATTTATTTGCCAATAAGCTTAGCTGTTTATACGTTAGTAAAAAGGGTGAACGTAAGCCTATTTATGAAGTGCTAACCGCAAGTGCCATGGGAGTGTTACCTGGGTGCGGTGGTGCCATTATTGTCATTACTCAATTTGTAAAAGGTCAAATGGGCTTTGGATCTGTTGTTGCGGTTTTAACTGCCACAATGGGGGATGCCGCATTTCTTATACTAGCAACAAAGCCTGTAACAGGTTTAATGGTCGTTGCTATATGTTTATGTGTTGGTATTTTATCTGGTGTTATTGTTAATGCAATACATGCTCCTAGCTTTTTACGTCAAACGGTAAAGGAACTAACAATTTCCGAAAAAGCCACTCCTATAGGAAAAGAGTTACCTAAAGCCTTAAAAATACAAGGCCTCTTATGGCAATGGTTGTTAATACCTTGTGTCGTCATTAGTTTTTTATTTGCAGGTCAGGTTGATGTTGCCTCGTTAATTGGCCTGAATAATGTAACATTGCAAATGATAGGGGCAGCTTTATGCTTAGTGTTAATTATATTGTGGGCTATTACTAGCGAAGTCACTAATTTTGAATCAATTGTCGCTGAGGATAAAAAATCAAGGCACGATAAAGTCTTTCAAAAAGTCGCTTTAGATACTAACTTTGTTGTTTGTTGGGTTGTTGTGGCGTTTATCGCTTTTGAATTGGCAATGCGCTATGGCGATTTTCAATTAGCCGCTATATTCATTGAATACAGTGCGCTCTCGCCATTAATTGGCGTTTTAGTTGGCGTGATCCCTGGTTGTGGCCCTCAAATTATAACAACTTCTTTGTATTTATCTGGTGCTATCCCATTATCAGCACAAATAGGTAATGCTATTAGCAACGATGGCGATGCCTTATTTCCTGCTATTGCGTTATCACCACAAGTTGCATTGGTTGCAACTCTTTACTCTACCATTCCTGCATTAACCGCTGCTTACGGCTATTATTGGCTATTTGAATAAGGAAATTTAATTTCTTTAGCGTCGATATAAAATTTAATATACGAGTTAGTTTCATATTGCTTATACCGGCTTTAACCGTAAATAACGTGTTAAATCGCTATTGATTCTCATTTTTTATTTCACGAGATGTTAAAAAATCGCGTTTGTTGCTCATCTCTTATTGAGGACTTATTAAGATGTTCACGATCTAATCGATGTCACCAAAGACCATTTAAGCGAGATTGCTAATGAGTTTGTGTTATTAATACAAGCAGTTCAAAGATTAGGTGTTATAGACAAAGATAAAAACGCGAAATACCTAACGATTAATGTACAAATTCAAATTGCAGGCTTGCGTATCTTTACCAAAATGAGTAGTGTTGAACGCCTATTTAAGGTCAAAATTGACAATATTTTTAATCACTACCCGTTGTCATTTTTCCTTTAGCTAATTTGTGGAGTTGGTATGAATCATCAAGTGATTTTATTTGATATAAACGAGACTGTATTAAACCTAAGTATTTTAAAACCTACATTTAAACAATATTTTGGTGATGAAAACCATATGGATAGATGGTTTTCAATGCTACTGCATTCTTCAACAGTATGTTTAGTCACTGATGTTAAAACAGACTTTAAAAGTTTGGCATTAGCCGCATTAAAATCGATAGCGGGTCGATTAGCACTAACATTGTCTGATGAAGAGTACGCTAACATACTTAATACATTAGCGAGCCTGCCAGCACATAGTGATATAAAACCAGCGTTGGTAAAATTACGTGCGGCTGGCTTTACTCTTATTGCTTTTTCAAACTCTTCATCAAGTTTACTTTCGTCTCAACTAACCAATGCGGACTTAAATGAATATTTTGATGATGCCATTTCTGTTGAAAGTGCTGGCACGTTCAAACCGTCTAATAACGCTTATCAGTATGCTGTAAATAAACTGGCTGTGCCTGCTAAGGATATTAGATTAGTTGCCGCACATGATTGGGATACGCATGGGGCATTAAGTGCTGGCTTAAAAGCTGCTTTTATTGACAGGTTTGGAGCACCGTATAATCCTTTATATATAACACCAGACATAATAGCGTCTACTATGGAAGGTATTGCCGAGCAAATTATCAAAAGTAAAAGATGATAATTTAATGATTTAGTTGCAGATCAAGCAGCCGTTATAAATTCAAATTCTTGATTAAAGTAAGATATAAACACTATCACGCTTTGTGCCCCAAAACGTGATAGTGCAAAGTTTTTAAATAACTATTTCAGCTATTTAGAAGATGTAAACCGATCCTCATCCTGATAGACAACTATGTCACCAAAGCGGTCATTCACTTTTGAAATATTAACGATCACTTTGTGCGCATTGCTGACTTTATCATTTATTTTTTTGCCATATATTTTCTAATGAAAAAGCTTTTAGTTTGTAATAGATTGAAATTATGTGATATTACTACGCATTAAAGCAAGGGTATGGAACAGGTATTACTGAGGCGTCTCCATAATTAACTTATTAGGCTAACTTATTAGGCCACCCATAATAACGTGGATGAAATTCAATCCATAAACTAAGCTTAATTTACCTTGATTAAGTTTGGTG
>NZ_JAUOPW010000019.1:0-78935 GCF_030547795.1 Colwellia sp. 5_MG-2023
CCACACAAAATTGCGTTATTCAATCGGATTTGGTGTATTACGACAACAATAAAAGATGGGTGTCCTATTTTATTGTCCTTTACAATAAGTGGCTTTTTCAAAGTCGCTCAAAATTACAATTAATACAATAACAATGAAAGATGGGTGTCCTATTTTATTAGTTGCTAAACTCTGTAATGTGCCAAAGCTCTCCCGATGGCCCCCACAAATAAACAACTTTACCCCAATGTTCTGTTTTAATTGGTTCATACTTTATGTCGAAACCATCTAGACTAGAAATAATTTCAAAAGCCTCATTTATATCTAAAACAGAAAGTTGAAACATTAAATTTTTAGCTAAATCTTCGTTATAAAACCTTTGCAGGAAAAAAGTACATTCGCCGTTTTCAAATAGGGATAAGTCATCAGTGACATAATCCATTTGAAAACCCAATGCTTGATAAAAAGATTTGGATATTTCGTAATCCTTGCTAGGAATAAAAACTCTAATATCATCAACTTTCACTGGACTCTCCATTGGCAACTAACGACAGCATTTGCGGATGGTTTGGAGTGGAGCGTAAAACCAGTCCGACAACATGCTTTTGTTAGTTTTTTTACCTAATGGATAGAGTTTCCACATTCCAAAAGGATTATTGAACAACGTGTTCTCCCCATAATCAATCGAGGGGCATTTGGTGATTTTATACTTGGGAGCTTCCGAGTCTACTGAGAATGTTTGGCCATCATTTATATCTGGTGATTCAGATAATATGTAGTGTGTAAAAGCCCTGAGTAATTCAGAAGGGTTATCTGAGTCTGCACTATTAATAATTGCATCGGGTAGACCGAAATTGTGCATACCACAAGAATAAGTCTCATCAGAGGTTACATAAACAACGTATGATGAGTGGCTTTTGAACAGATAGCTGTATTCACATTGCTCTCCCCAATCTTTAGGAGAGTGAGCTAAACCTGTACTTTCAACTTTAACACCAAGCCCCCCTGCTTTTAGTAATGCATTAGCCGCTTTCATTATTGAGTGGGCAGATTCGATTGAACCGCCTTTAGAAATTAGATAACAAACAGATTTATGGGATGAGATCAGATCCATTTCAGGTGAGTTATTCCAGTGAGGACCAGCAGCTTCAAAAGCAGATAGCATCCGTTCGTCTGAGCTCTCAAATTCAAGTTCAAAAGATTGATTTGTCTCCATCTGCATTAGAATCATACCTGCAAAGATATAACCCTCACTATCTTTAACAATGCGTTCAACTAAATCACTCCGATCTACCCATGGACCAGGAACACATAAAACGATCTCTACTTCTTTCTCAGACATGTACCTATCCAATTTTGAAAACTAACAGTATATTATCCATAATTCACGATAGTAACGGATTATGAAATAAAATAATAACAAAACAATAATAATTAAATCATTACCTGTCAAAGCTTTATAGTAAAACAGGTGGTTTTATTTTAAACATTACGTTTGTAGAAACTAAGCACTGCGTCATACTCAGTTATTTTGTGCTGAGTATGACGCAGTGCTTAAAAAATTAAATACTAAAAATCAATAAATTAGAAGTTTACCTATGTAGAAAGTGAGCATATTAATGCTCACTTTCTACAAAAAATTGCGTTATTAAATCGGATTTGGTGTATTACAACAACAATAAAAGATGGGTGTCCTATTTTATTTATGATACCACTGTTCGAAGCCCGATAAATCAAGGTGATTATCAACAATATGCGCAAGCGCATATTCAAACGTTCCGGGGACTATTTGTTGTGAGAAATTGATGGGGATGAACTTACTTTGACAGGATAAATCAGGTTTATAATTGGCCATGATATTTTGCTATCGGTGAATAATATCTATTAGATCACAGCGAGGAACTTGCTTCAAGCTTAAAAAACAAACAATTGAGGAAATATAAAAAAAGACGTAAATACGTCTTTTTGGAGAAATTCTACAGCCTCAACGCCTCACTAAGAGGCAAATAATAGTTGGTTAAAATAAGCAATAAATAGCTAATTTAAACTTGTTGTCCACCTCAGGGCGTGTTGTTATGATTTTTTATGCACAAAAAATACGCCCAGGCGATCAATGTTATTTGTAACGGTGCACGTATTAATAAGTAAATAGGTCCCCATTGATGCCCACCAAGGCCAACGCTATTAAATGCAGCATAAATATTGGCAGGAAAAAACACTATAAAGATAATAATGCCAAATTTAGCAGCTACGAGTTGAAATCTAGGTATAAATAAAGCAATACCAACTAATAGCTCAATAGCTCCTGTGATATATATTAAAGGTATTTTGAAAGGCACCCAAGGAGGTAACATTTCAGCCATTCCATTTGCTTTAGCAATGTGACCTATAAAAAAGAATATAAATGCTAAACCTAGTCCCCAACAAGCATATTTGTTTATATTAATAGGTGTCTTTTTAAATCTGGAATAGAAAAAAGCGATCCCTAATGGAGAAAAGAGAATTAAAAGAATTATTATTGGAGTTACCACAGTTCTATCCTAAAATCATAACGCCGCACTAAGCGGACTAAAATAGTGGGTTAAAATGAGTAGCGAAGCGAAACGTAACTCACTGTTTTAGTTCCGTTTAAGTGCCTTGTTATATGCGTTTATTTCACATGCTCATCAATAAAGCTATTTAATTCAGCAATTGATTTTATTATATATAAAGATTTGTTCGGCGATATTTTTTCTAATTTTTGTGAAAAGCTATTATTCCAAAACTTTGGAGAAAGTTTTAACATTTTATAACTTTCTAAAGTTCCTTTTAAAACTGAGCTACCATCTGGCCAACCTTCAGGCTTAACAACCAAACCTTTAAAAAGTCGCTTTGTCACTAACCAATAACTGAGGAAATAAGGTAAGTCTATATAGACCAATGTATCGGCCACATCTAGTCGCTCATAAAATGACCCAATTGGACCAAAACCATCGATAATCCAAGAATCAGAGGAGATTATATCTCCATGCTCTTTATCATATGTCTTTCGATCTACTAAATCTCCATTATTTTTATATACTATTGAATCTAATTGATACAACTGTATACCCGTAGCTGTTGACAGACTTTTACTTAAAGTGGACTTACCACTACCTGGTTTACCAAAAACTGCTATCTTTTTCATATTACCTCCATGACTGAGATTGAATCCATGAAGCAGAAATAAAAAATCCGCCTCTTGGGCGGATTTGATAACTTTCAACGCATCAAAAAACCACCATTCCTATGGAATGATAATAATTCGAGTTATCTGTTGCGTAATATTTATATTCATAACTTCATTCTGTTCGAACGGTAAATTAATGTCAACTGATAATCGGATTATCAGTGGTCGCGAAAGCATATAACGAGCTTGTAGAATAACTCGTTTTATATTATTTATAAGATTAATTCAGACACTCACTTAAAATTGATAAATTAAAACCTCTTACCTATGGTTAAATAATAATCTAAAGGAAGAGGTTTTTTATTATGGCTACCGCAAGAAAAAGACAAGTTAGTTTACAAGATACGCCTCATTGTCACTGTATTTCACGCTGTGTGCGTATAGGTATTGCACGAAAGCCCTAGTCGAAAGGCGAATATAATAAGGATAATGGCAATAATAGAAAGTAAAAAAGAAGGAAAAAGAAACAGATGAAAAAGTAAAAAAATAACGCTTGATAAAGTATTCTCTTTATCGACTCAGTCTTCTACGTCTTGCATTTAGGTTATTGCTTGCAAGTACTTCAGATAATATCACGCTATTTACATAATAAAGGAGGCTCCGGGCTTGTCCAACACCCGAATAAGGTGTCGGCTTCGCGACACCTATTCTTATTTGTTAGTAGTATTTTAATCCACTGAGTTTTCTTTCGTTGTTGTACGTTTTTTGATTATACCCAAGGATAAAAATACTATAGCAGAAATTAAAAACACTCCTGAGCCAATAAAATCTTGTTCAAAAACGTTGTAGATTAAACCTAAAAACATAATAAAAGATGCAATTAAATAATTATTAGATTTAGATGATGAATCGTTTTTCATTAACACTTCCTTTTGATTGATAATGGATATTTGCTGATACTACTAACGCCTAATTAACAGGCAAAAAATTGTTGGCTAACATAAGTGAACGTAGTGAACAAAAAGCCAACTGTTTTTTGTCCTTGTTGAATTTCTTGTTATATTTTTTGTTGAAGAACATTTTGAGCTGCTTCTCCAATAATTTTATTTTTTATTACTTCTAACTCTTTAAGTTTTTTCTCGCAAGTTGCTATTGCAATTAACGCATTCATAGCTTCTACTTTTTTCGTATAGTCACGTTTATTGATAATAAAACTAATTTCATACCTTAGAAGCGAGAAAAAGAAAGCCAAAACTAAAGAACCTGCACCAGATATAAAAGCTATATATTGGTCTGTTAAAAAAGTAGCGGACCAGTGTGTTGGGTCTACTGTTTTAGCTAAAGACAATAAAGTAAAGGTCAGCAAACCTGAAATTGTTGCACTACTAAATAAGTCACTTTTAGATATATTTCGTTTTACAGTATTATTTGACATCAATATCCTCACGATGCAATTTTACTGCTTCCCATAAAGGGTCATCTTTTTTTAGAAAAAGTGTAGTACTCAGCTTTAAGCCATCTTTTGAGATATAGCTTAAATTTACTTTTTTTGTTTTAAATCGATGTAAAACTAATGGGCTTATATATATAAGCAAAATAATAATTACAGATAATATTAAAGCAGTCATAGCAGTTTCCGTTGCCTATCTTCAAAAGGAACATGGCTTTTAACTTCAACAATAGTATTAGTCGTTGTCACATTGCCAGTTAATTTAGATTTTTCTTTGTACCAATTAACAGCGACATCTAACAAATCATCTTTAGAAAATTTCTCAGTGTTATCTGAAACCCTTTTTAAAAAGATAGGATCTACGATAGTAGCAGATAAAGTAAAACTTGGGTCATCATGAGACACTAATTTCCATTTTGACTTTGGATTATAAGATAATGTTTCTATGTAGAATAAACCTTCAGTTTTACCTTCATCTACAATATATTTGTGCTTCCGGTTAATTATCAGATTATCTTTATCACTGTTATTCACTTTGATTGAATCATCAGGGTTAGTATAATTTTCGATAGTTAAAGTATCCACACCTTCATCTGAAAGTGGTTTTGCTAAATCACTAAGTGCTGAGCGAATTTTTTCATTTGTTAAAATAGCGCACTCAACTTCATTAAGTACTACATTTTCACCATCGACATCAACTTCATACCCGTCTTCAGTTTCTCTTATAACTATTTCAGCGCTGTCAAAAGAGATAATTTTTAATGTTTCTACCACTTTGTTAAGTGCAGAAGAAATTATTGAAAAGCCCGATTTATGATGATCTAATCTAATTTGGCTTTCATCTTCTTTACCAAATATTTTTAGAACCCACCATAAAGATCCTTCTTGAAACCCCCCCTCTAAAAGTACCTCAGTACTATATTTAGATTTAAAAATACGGTTACTTTCTTTAAATGCCTCAACATAAATAGTTTCTATAGCTAAAATACTTTTAGAAACAGACTTAGCCTTCATTTGATGTTGTTTAAGCAAAACGCCTTTGCCATCATAATGAACTTTTAAAGTTCCTTCTTCTAATGCCATCTGACCTCCTATTAATATACTAGATAACTAATGCCTGTTAAAAATATAAGCAACTTGCTATATTTTTTGTGCTAATTCACTTTCTCTTTTAAAAAGCTCGAAGAAATCAAACTCCCCATCACGGGTAACTTTTTCATTGTGAGAGATAGAACGTTTAAAATACGTGTCATCATATAATTCAGGCTTATCTGAACGACCGGCCTTAAAGAGCATCATTTCCTTATTACCATAAGTAAATGTGACTACATTTGCTTTTATTAATTCTTTAAAGTAATCCGAAATAGGTTCTTTTTCTAATTGTGCCAAAACCTTTCTTTCAAAGTTCTCTATAGAGCCACAATATTTCTTAGCTTCACTATCAATGCCTGTAATAGCAAAACCACTATATTTACTATATTCCGTACTATAATGATTTTTATGTAACTCAGCTGATTCATCATCATCTGCAACACCCAAAATCACATAGCAATCGCCTACTTTTGTATTGGTCATAGATACTAAAGTTTTAATGATCTTAGATAATGTTTTAGAGTTATAAGTCCCAGAACCATCGCTAATTTGATGTAATCCTAATTTGAAGTCGTAACAAACTTGTTCTGTTTTTGACTCATTCAAAATATTCTCTAAACTTTCAACCCACGAACTTAGGTTTCGATCACTACCAGACCTAGTAGTAAAATGTTTTTTGATAACTCCCAACATTGAGTCAGAAAATTTTTCTCTATCATTCAAATCCCATTTTCTATCTGAATCTAACGATTTCAAATGTTTATCAAAAACACCGGAAAGTGATTGGCATAAATTCTTATAATTACAAATTTTTAAATTTGAAGTAATAAGTGCTTTATAAAACGCAATAAATATAACTTGGAAAACTCTAGACACCCTAACTGGACGACCAGCATAAACTAACTTACTAAAAGTAAGAGGTGTATTTGAAAGGGTTTTTTCGACCTCATCAAAAACAAAGCAAAACTGTTTATATACAGTTTCATAGCCTTTGGTATTAATTTTTTTGGTTAATGTCTTACTTTCTTCGGTTTCATCACGATAAATAGCATCTAAATAATAAGATGTAGTTTGTGAGCTTTCAGGGTTTGCTATATATGAAACTAATTGAGCAACAAGTTCTTCATCTCTAGACTTTCTCACGTTTTCAGGTGTCACAATAGAAGTTCTTACCCAAAATATACTTTTCAAATTTATACCGTAATTAAGCCCATTATTACTTAAACTAATATTTTTCATATTAGATAAATTGAGTATATTTGAACGTGAGCTATCTTTTCGTATATATACTGAAGCATCTCTAATCATGTCAGGAATTAGCCCTAATGATCCAGCTTGCCTAACATCCTGTTTTGAGAGAGTTCGACCACCCGTGTTTATACGCCTAAAACTTTCATCTACCTTTTCGGGATCATTAACATCACACACAGAAAAAGGTACAGG
The DNA here is from genome assembly GCF_030547795.1 of Colwellia sp. 5_MG-2023. Taxonomy (NCBI): domain Bacteria; kingdom Pseudomonadati; phylum Pseudomonadota; class Gammaproteobacteria; order Alteromonadales; family Colwelliaceae; genus Colwellia; species Colwellia sp. 5_MG-2023. The sequence goes on from NZ_JAUOPW010000019.1 coordinate 7,113, forward strand.
ATAATCTAGTATCTTGGAACATTCTGATAAATCTAGTATTGGTTGCTTTTGTTCTAGGACACCTGAATCTAACTTTTGCTTAGTTTGCGCAACAGAAGCCAAATTAAAGTACTTTGAATTCACAGGAAATTCGCCTTCGATAAATGAAGTTATTGCGTTTAATCTTTGCATTCCATCTAGAATCTCTGAGGCATTCGCATCATCTGAATTCTTATGATTTGCAGTAATTATCATAGGGATAGGGAAGCCATTTATTAGAGAATCAATAAATTTTTCTTTTTCTTCAACACTCCAAACCAATTTTCTTTGATAACGTCTATTAATCACAAATAAATCAGCTAAATACTGTGTATATATATTCTGAACGGTAACGCCTTTAATACTTAAGTTCCCTTGCATAACTCTAAAACCCTTTATTGATAATACGGACTACTTTGAAGAAAAATATAACAGTATATTATCCATAATTCACGATAGTAACGGATTATGAAATAAAAAAATAACAAAACAATAATAATTAAATCATTACCTGTCAAAGCTTTATAGTAAAACAGGTGGTTTTATTTTAAACATTACGTTTGTAGAAACTAAGCACTGCGTCATACTCAGTTATTTTGTGCTGAGTATGACGCAGTGCTTAAAAAATTAAATACTAAAAATCAATAAATTAGAAGTTTACCTATGTAGAAAGTGAGCATATTAATGCTCGCTTTCCACACAAAATTGCGTTATTAAATCGGATTTGGTGTATTACAACAACAATAAAAGATGGGTGTCCTATTTTATTGTTTAAAAGATGGGTGTCCTATTTTATTGCTATTTTATTGTTGTCCTTTTGAGTGACTTGTTATATTTTTTGTACCATAATGTATTATATATAGGTACTTTATGAGATTTACATCATGGCTAAAAATACAAGCGTTACACTAGGCGATCATTTTGATCAGTTTATAAACCGACAACTTAGCACTGGTCGTTATGGCTCAGCAAGTGAAATTGTTAGAGCTGGATTAAGGGTCTTAGAAGATCAAGAAGCTAAGCTTTTAAATTTACGTAATATGTTAATCCAAGGCGAACAAAGCGGTATCGCTGAATACAGCTATGAAAGCTTATTGACTGAATTAGATAAAGATGACCATTAATGAATAAGTTTGTATTATCTTCAAAAGCCAAAACAGACTTAATTAAAATAGCTAAATATACCCAAATAACTTGGGGACTCTCTCAACGGAATGATTACCTAAAAGTATTAGATAGCACGTTCCATTTATTAGCTGGTGATCCCGAGCTGGGTATTAACTGTGATTACATAAGAGAAGGTTACAGTAAATACCCACAAGCTAGTCATGTTATCTATTACAAAGAGTATAAAAACAGTCAAATATTTATCGTAAGAATATTACATAAAAGTATGGATGTTAACTCCGCACTCTAGAAAAATACCAACGAGTTTGTAGAATAACTCGTTTATTATAAATTTCCCCATAAAATAGGGGTACTAAATGCATTACCTATATCGCGTTAACACTCTACAGCCTGATACAGGAGCTAAAGAAGCTCGTCGTTTTGACTGAGTTAGTTATTCTACAGCCTCAACGCCCAATTAATGGGCTAAGTATGTTGGCTATAATGTGTGAGGAACGAACGCAGCCAACTTTACGTGTCCCGTTGAATTGCTTTTTATGTATTTATTTTTTAAACCATTTATCGATATCTTTAGGATTTGATTCTACAAACTTTCGAATAAATATTGCAACAATAAGATAAAAGATCACCATGATAATTGAGCCACCTAAAGTAATATTATCGAAAGCACCTTGAGAATAAATGTTTGCAGTAGCTCCAACGCAAAACATTATGAAAATACTCCAAAATACTACTTTTTGATTATGACTCATAATTCAAATCCTTTGAAAACCAACGTCTCAATCAGTCGACGCGTTAGCGGTCGGCTGTATTGACTTGTTAACTGAAAATTGATTCAAGATGAGCATGTAAGCAGCTATACCAAACCATCCCATTGTCGGAATGGCCCATAAGCGTTGCACTAAACCGTTAAATTCTTGCGGTATAAACCCTGCGTATATAAACCAAAACATTAAAACATGCAATACTGTTACCGCTACAGAAAAGCTTTCAAATAGGCGAGATTTAATAGTGTTTTTAAACTCCAGCGCAAAGCTCATTGGTACAATAATCATGAAAATAGATAAGTTGTACAACAGGTGAAGTGGCGTTTCCAGCGTCCAGATACCCGCACTTATCATACTGATGCCAAGTAAAAATGAGGACAGCGTAGCTGCAGAAAAGCGATTCTGTGAAATTTTATGTATACCAAAAGAAAATCCACACATCGACAAACCAATAATGATGTCAGCAGCGCGATGAGTATACGCAAAAATCGGAGCTTCCAACGCGACATGGCTAATACTTTTTGATAGAAAGTCGAAGTCAGGAATGATAACCCCCAAACCTATATTGATTATTGAAGCCATCCAAACAATATGTGCCTGATTGATCAACCAGTAATTTAAATTTCGCACTAAATATCCTTCTCAGTTAGCAGTATATTATCCATAATTCACGATAGTAACGGATTATGAAATAAAAGAATAACAAAACAATAATAATTAAATCATTACCTGTCAAAGCTTTATAGTAAAATAGGTGGTTTTCTTTTAAACATTAAGTTTGTAAAAACTAAGCACTGCTTCATACTCAGCTATTTTGTGCTGAGTATGAAGCAGTGCTTAAAAAATTAAATATTAAAAATCAATAAATTAGAAGATTACCTATGTGGAAAGTGAGCATATTAATGCTCATTTTCCACACAAAATTGCGTTATTAAATCGAATTTGGTGTATTAAGACAGCGATGATGCCTACAAGCTTATCACTGGCTTTATGTTTTTTGTTGTGTAAGGCCAGATACGTTAAAACAGTATCTTTTGTTTGTCTTTTCAACTTGAAATTTTATCACTATCAGAATAAAAATAAGTAAGGTACAATTTTCTTTATTCGATTATCTAAGCTAAAAATGCCATCCTCAACAGTTAAACCAGCGCCATTACAGTATTTATCTGCATATTCAAGTGAAGTACAAGATCAAATCAGCACGATGATAGAAAAAGATACATTAGGTAATTTTTTACTTCAGAAGCATCCTCAAATACATCATATTAACAACGATAAAATGCTTCGTGAATATGTCATGAATTTAAAGAATACTCATTTACGAAAGTCCCCCCCATTAAGTAAAGTTATTTACGATAAAAAAATACATGTTGTAAATAATGCTTTGGGCTTGCATACATTTATTTCAAGAGTTCAGGGGAGTAAATTAAAAAGTAAGAATGAAATACGAATTAGCGATATTTTCAAAACGGCTCCTGAAGCGTTCTTAGAAATGATCGTTGTTCATGAGTTAGCTCACATCAGGGTCAAGCCACACGATAAAGCATTTTATCAATTGTGCCAACATATGCTGCCAGACTACCATCAGTTAGAATTTGAGATGCGTTTATATCTAACTCAACTCGAATTAAAAGGTCCTATTTACTAATTATCATCAATTAGAAAATTTCGTTAACAAAAGGTGTTAGCTTTTGAGTCACTCACAATAAATAATTGCCCTGTGGATAGCCCCCTCCCTTAAGCTTTTAGTTTTTTTCTTTATGTATTAAGGACTAATATAGAAATAAACTCAACACCAATTCATAAAATTGAAATATATTTTCATAAATTTGTCATTATTTCGACGCAAAAAATTCGCATTACTTGGTTACTCTCCTTTCGACTTAAAAAAACCACTTTAATCGGAATTAAAAATGACAAGTAAAGATATCTCTCAACCTTTATTTAAACTAACAAAACTATCGTTAGCGATGTTATGTATTACATCAGTAAATAGTTATGCAGCACAGCAAGCTGAAAAAGAAATAGAAATAGAAAAATCTTTGGAAGAAGTTGTGGTTGTTGCACAAAAACGTGCGCAATCAATTCAAGATGTACCTGTAACAATAACGGCTTATGATGGTGATTTTTTGGAAAGTGTTGGCATTGGTGAATTAGATGCATTATCAGACATCACCCCTGGGCTTGTTATTCAAGAGCAAAGCCCAAACAATCCAGGGTTTGTTATTCGCGGCATAACCTCAGACAGTGGCTCTTCACAATCATCATCACGCGTTTCTGTATACTATAATGGTGTAGATGTTTCTCGTTCACGAGGCTCATACTTTGAACTATTTGATATTGAAGGCATTGAAGTTGTAAAAGGGCCACAAGCAACCTTGTTTGGTACTGCCGCTTCTGTTGGTGCAATCAGTGTTGCTACTCGTAAACCTGAACAAGACTTTTCCGCACAAATTAAAGCCTCGGTTGGTAACTTTTCCGCTAAAAACTTAAGTGGTTTTGTTACCGGCGGTAGCAATCTAGTACAAGGTCGCTTTGCCTTTACTTCCCGTACTCGTGACGGCTTTATTGAAAATATAGCGGGTAATGATGATTCACAAAGTGCTGGCGGATTCGTTCAAGAAGACATGCATGCACTTGATCATGTTTCTTATCGTCCATCTCTACGCATTACCCCAAACAACGACGTAACGATTGATCTTGTATACACCTATGAAAAAAATGATGACTCTGGTACCTCATTTAAAAATGGTTTATACGCACCAACGGGTGGTGACACTAGCCCATACAGTTTTGTAGAATTATCAGGTTCACCACTTGCTAAAGATGTATTTGGTAAAGAAGATTTAGGGGTAGAACGTACCGTTAACGACCTAAACCTGACCGTTAACTGGGATGTAAACGATAACCTAACCGTTACGTCAATTACGGCGCAACGTAGCTTTGATTCGTTAGAAGTTTTCGACGGTGACGGCACACAAGCTTGGTTTCTAGAATTTGCAGAAGCCGCTGAAGGCGATCAATTTAGCCAAGAATTACGTGCTGTTTATACAGCGGGTGACTTCACGACTATTTTTGGTGCTAGCTACTTTGATGAAGACGGCAGTCAAGCAGTGCCATTTAGTACAGAAGAGTCGGTATTCTTAAATTGTCTTGGTTTATTAGGAAGTGACTTACCTTGTATTAATACAGATGGTAGTGTTAACGTATTAACGCCATATTTAACAGAAGGAGCCGCAACGCTACTTCCTTATTCGCTTGAATTTACTAACTATGGTGAAAATACTGCCTATTCAGCCTTTGCTGATGTTAGTTACCGTGCCACTAACGCATTAGAGCTAACCGCTGGTTTACGTTATGTAAAAGAAGAAAAACGCAGTGGTTATCAGTCAGACGCACCTAACAGTGTATTAACCGGTGCGGCATTATTCACAGTGGATACTGGTGGTGAAATTTTCTACGCAGAAGCCGATTATGACGACTGGCTGCCCCGTTTTAACGCATTATATGAAATTAACCCAACAACTAACGTATATGCAACTATTTCAAAGGGCAGACGCTCTGAAGTTCTTGAAGTAAGCTCAATGGCTACGGCACAAGGTGATGCTGCTATCTCGGTTAGCGAAGTACCTGCAGAGGTTATTTGGAACTACGAAACAGGGATTAAAGGTAAAGCATTACAAAACCGCGTGGATTACTCTGTGGCAATGTTTTACCAAGAGTATTCAAACTTCCAAGTGACTTTACAAGATGAAGAAGGCGTTGCTTATTCTGCTGATGCTGGCTCTGCAACTAATATTGGTTTTGAAGCCGAAGTAAGAGCCTTACTTAGCGATGAATTTGAAGTATTTGCAAACACGGCTTTCCTTGATGCAGAAATTGACGATGACAGTAACAATGGCCAATTAGCGGGTAATACTTTTAGATTACAACCTGAATGGACATTTAGTACAGGTGTGTTCTACGGTACTGAAATAACAAACTCCTTAAGCCTAACGAGTTCATTAATATACAGCTACCGTACAGAAGTATTCTTTGAGCCTGAAAATGCCCCAATATCTGGCTTAGACATCAGCCAAGAAGCATTTGGTTTAATGAGTGCCCGTGTTGGTATCTCGAGTAATGCAAATTGGTCTGTAAGCTTATATGCTAACAACCTTCTTGATGAAGAATATTTAGTTGATGCGGGGAATACTGGTGGTGGATTTGGCAACCCTACTTTCGTAGCGGGTGCACCTCGTATGTTTGGTGTTGAGTTTACCATGAACTTTGGTACTGCGGGCTTATAACCACTAACCAGCAGTAAACAACTTATACTCCTAAAATAATTAATTAAGCCACTTTTATTGTGGCTTTTTTATTGTCTACATTTCACTTCAGCTTGATTTACTCTATATACTTACAAAGTAAGCAAATAAAAAAGCGGTTACGCATTAACGTAACCGCCCTACTTTTATATTATCGTTACCTATCGTTCGGACCATTTAATCCGTTTAGCGTAACTTATGTTTAGCGCTTAAGCTTTATAAATGCTTTGTGTTGGATTAACGATGTTGTATTGCGTTGACATGATATTATCAACATAACGCCAGTCAGCTTTTACTTCTTCCTTAGTTAAGGTAACAAGCATATAACCACGTTGTGATAAATCACAATACTCTAGGTCATTGATCAATAGAGATAAGCCCTCTGCCATTTTTTGCGCTTGTTCTGTGTCGATCGATAAATAACTTTCCATCCCAGGTGATGTTACTCCCGGCGTGGCAAATTCAGCACCAACGATATTACCTTTGGCATCTTTTAATGTGCCATGCCATGCATTATGGGTATCACCGGCAACGACTATCAACTTTTTGTTTAACGCAGATACATTATTGTACAAAGCTTCTCGCTCTGCTGGATAACCATCCCACGCATCTAAATTATAAGGCATAAGGCTATTAACCCTAGCAAGCTGTTCATCCGTCACCGCTTTGTTATTTAAAACGTCTTGTTTTATCGCGCCGAGTTCAGCCACTACCGCAGGAATATTATTGCGATCGGCTTGTGAAAAAATTTCCGTTGGCAGCCACATTTTAGTCATTAAAACTTGTTGACCTAACACTTGCCACTTTGCTTTTGACTTATCAACTGCAGATGTTAACCAGTTTAATTGGGTTTTACCAAGTAAGTGTCTTTCGGGGTTATTAAGATCTTTGGAAAATTTAGCAATATCCATTTCTTTACTATTTTTATTTCGATAATCGCTGTAAGACAATTGCTTATCTCTTGCAATAACACGCGTGTCTAACATGTGTAAGCTAAGTAAATTACCAAAATCGAAAGTACGGTAAATTTGTGGGTTTTGCTCCCCCATAGGAGGACGAATAGGTAACCACTCATAATACGCTTGAATTGCTGCAGCGCGGCGTTTAAAAAAGTCACCTTCATTTGCACTGTGATTTTCTGCGCCACTTTTATAGGTGTCATTACTGATTTCATGATCATCCCAAACTACAATAAATGGTGCCGCGGCATGTAGCGCCTGCAAACCTTTATCTGTTCGATATATGGCATAGCGTTTACGATAATCACTTAAGCTAATGATTTCATCGCTATTGTCGGCGGCTAATTGCCTACCTATTTTTTCTGCATTGTCCGTGGCATAACCGCCCATTGGATATTCATAAATATAATCACCTAAATGTAACACTACATCTAAGTCTTCTTGTTTTGCTGCATCAGAATAAGCATTAAAATAACCAGCAGGATAGTTTGAACAAGACACCACTACCATTTTAACTTGTTCAATATTATCAACCGGTAATGTTTTACCACGACCGACAGGGCTTACAGAGTCTAAACCAACAAAACGGTAAAAATATTCAGTGTTAGCTTGTAAATTTTGCACATCTATCTTGATGGTAAAATCACGACTCTTATCTGTATTCTCAAATCCATTTCTAATAATATTCTTGAAATCAGCATCACTAGCAAGTTCCCATGCAACGACAGCACTCGCCTCTTTACTTTGAACACGAGTCCATATAATAAGGGCATTGCTTAGCGGATCACCACTGGCAACGCCATGGTTAAATTCAACTTTGCTTAACGATTCTTTCTGTAATATAGCGCAGCCAGTTAACGAAGTAGATACGGTTAGTGCAAGCACACTGCCAGCTGATAAACCTGTGGTTAGTTTTAAAAATTTACGACGGGAGGTATTTGACATAATTTACTTAATAAGATGTTTAAACAGTAACCTCACACTTTACTGCTTAAATATTTCATTTTTATAAATAGAAAAAGAAGTTTCAATGACATTTATGTTGCAGAGTTATCATAATGTACAATTGCAAACACTAAGGATTCAAAGTGTAACCTTGTTGCTGTAACAAAGCATTAGCAGTCATGGCTGAAAGTGCCATATCAACTCCAGGGTAAAGATCTGCAGTTTTAACATCGTAAAAAGCCGCTGACTGACCACATAAATAAATTTTTACATTGTTATCGAGCAAGCTTTGTAATAACGGTATATTTTTATTCTCACCAAGTTGCTTTGCCTCAACCGCTGCTGCATTTTGTACGTCAAGTGTTGCCTTACCGTGTACAACCAACGCCAAATCAATATTTTCAGGTTTAACACCGTTAGCTACGTGCATGTTAATAAATCGCGCTAAACTATCAAATTTACGATTAACCGTACCTGCATCTCCCGTTGTGGCGACATCGAATACAATCTTAAACTTTGTGTTTTTAGGTATTGCAACTGTAGTATCAACCGATGCAATCTTACCAAATTCTTTTATTTGAGTGCCTGGTTTAAATGCCTCACTGCCGGCAAACGAAGAACCAGCCGTACACATTAATACTACCGCCACTAAATATTTCGCTTTAATCAAATCAATAAATTTCATTTCATTCACCTTTAAAATACGTTGAGTATTATATTGATATAAAAAAGTAGCAATTACCATTCTTATCATCTAAATCTACAGTGTTTACGCGAAATTATAAGTTTTTAAATAAACGTCAATAGATTGATCTATCACAATATATTTACTGTTTGGTGGGAGCATGATTAGTTTAAGCAAAAAATCATACTTTCTGCACAACACTCGTTTATAAAAGGAACGCGTTATGTCTATAAAAATGAATTCCCGATTTGATATTCCAACAACGGCACCAGAGGGATTTGAACATGAACCTGATGCAACTAAAGATTTTTGGCATCACCAAAAATTAAATACACTGCCACCTTGTGACTATATTTCTCCTTATTCTCGTCATAAGCCTTTACCTACTCCAGAGGTAGAAAAACGTAAAGCTTGGATCATCGGTGGTGGCGTTGGTGGACTTGCCGCTGCATTTTATCTTATTCGTGACGGTCATATGCCAGGTAAAAACATTACCATTTTAGAAGAAATGGATGTTGCTGGCGGCTCTATGGATGGTTCTGGAGATCCAGAAAACGGCTACATAATTCGCGGTGGCCGTGAAATGACTTGGAACTATGATACCTTGTGGGATATATTCCAAGAAATACCTGCACTTGAACTACCAGAAGGTTATTCTGTACTTGACGAATATCGCCTCATTAACGACAACGATCCTAATTACTCTAAAGCACGGTTAATTAAAACAAGCGGTGAGATTTTAGATGATAAGGACTTTGGACTAAGTAAGTCTCAACAGTGGGAAGTGCTCCGCCTCATACTAAAACGTAAAGATACATTAGACGACATCAGCATTGAAGAGTATTTCAGTGAAGGTTTTTTAAAGACTAATTTTTGGTTTTTATTCCGCACTATGTTTGCCTTTAAAAACTGTCATAGCTTGTTAGAAATGAAACTGTATTTACATCGTTTCCTTGACGCTATTGATGGCTTTGGTGATATGTCTACTTTAGTATTTCCTAAGTACAATCAATACGACACCTTTATTAAACCACTGCAAAAGTACTTACGTGATAAAGGCGTTACGTTTCAGTTTAATACTTGTGCACATGATCTTGATATCAATTTCACAGGCGATAAAAAAACAGTTACGGCTATCAAAACCGTTATTGATGGTAAAGAACAACAGATTGCAGTGGCACCACAAGATTTAGTCTTTGCTCTTAATGGCTCCATGACTGAACAAACTGCTTATGGTGATATGGACAGCGTTCCTGTTCTTACTTGTGAAAACGATGATCCCGGTAAAAATAGCGGTTGGGATTTATGGAAAAACTTAGCGGTAAAATCGCCTGTATTTGGTAAACCTGATAAGTTTTGTGGCAATGTTGAACAGTCTATTTGGGAGTCAGCTACGCTAACATGTAAACCGTCACCGCTGGTTGATAAATTACAAACATTAGCCGCTAACGATCTTTATTCTGGCCGAGCTGCAACAGGCGGCATTATTACCGTTACGGATTCAAACTGGCTGTTAAGTGTTACTTGTAATCGCCAACCACATTATCCAGAGCAACCTGACGACTTATTAGTGATATGGGTTTACGGTTTACTTATGGATAAGAAAGGCAATCGAGTTAAAAAAACCATGGCTGAATGTACTGGTAGAGAAATTCTTGAGGAGCTTTGTTTTCACCTTGGTATTGTTGAGCAACTTGATGAAGTGATTGCCAACACTAAAATTCGTACTGCATTAATGCCTTACATTACTGCGCAATTTATGACTCGTGCGTCAGGCGATAGACCAAAACCTGTGCCAGAAGGTTGTACTAATTTAGGCTTTGTTGGTCAGTTTGTTGAAACGCGCAACGACGTTATCTTTACTATGGAAACATCCATTAGAAGTGCGCGTGTTGGCGTGTATAAGCTATTGAATATTCCTAAGCAAGTGCCAGATATTAGCCCAACGCAATATGATATTCGTAACATGATCAAAGGCGCAAGAGCACTTAACAGTGGCAAGCCTTTCTTTGGTGAGCGTTTGTTGCATAGGTTACTGGATAAAACGTATTTTGCTCACATCTTACCTCCACTACCAGAGCCTGAAGAGAAAAAACAATGGCATTTTGAAGAAGAAATGAATGAACTGCTCGGCAAAGGTAATACGGTAATGCACAAGCTTGGTGGTTGGATAAGCTCACTTAGAGAAGGTTTTTCAACTAAAGATAAGTAACACTGCCAAAAGTAACTTATTGCTTTAATAATGTATTGATGTAGTAATTTATTACTACATCAATACAGCCTTCCATTTCTTTTAACAATGAAGGGTTATCAACTTTTAACTTGCGCAACATTTACCCGGTACATCATGGTATTTTTCAAAGTGACTGTAACTTACATTAATAACATCTACTTTGTTCGGAAAAATTTTATCAATTAGATTAAAGTAAACCTTTGTCAAACTCACGCTGATGAACAATACGATACAAAATAGGTAACACGAGCAATGTTAACAGCGTGGATGAAATAATACCACCAATAACAACGGTAGCTAATGGGCGTTGTACCTCTGCCCCCGTACCAATATTTAACGCCATAGGAACAAAGCCTAACCCTGCAACTAACGCAGTCATCAATACCGGTCTTAATCTGAGCATAGCACCATCGATAATGCTTGAAATAAGCTCACCTCGCTCTTTATATAAATCACGAATGAACATCAGCATCACTAAACCATTGAGTGTAGCTATACCAGAAAGTGCGATAAAACCAACACCAGCAGAAGTTGATAATGGCATATCACGTAACCACAAGGCTATAACACCACCAGTTAGGGCTAGTGGAATCCCTGAAAAGATGATTAACGCATCCTTTAAACTGCCAAAAGCCATAACTAGCAAGCCTAAAATAATTGCTAAGGTTATCGGTATAACGAGGGTTAATCGTTCATTGGCTGATGCTAATTGCTCAAACGCACCACCATACTCAAGCCAATATCCCGACGGAATTTCTACATTACGCTGAATTTTTTGTTTAACATTCTTAACAAAAGTACCTAAATCAGTACCTCTCACATTGGCTGTTACCACAATACGGCGTTTACCATTTTCACGGCTAATTTGGTTAGGCGCTGGAGCAATATTAAGATCAGCAACCTCTGATAAAGGCACAAACTGGCCATTAGGTAAAACTATAGGTAACTCCCCTAATCGGTAAATATTATTTCTAACTTGCTCTGGTAATCTTACGACGATATTAAAGCGACGATCACCTTCATAAATAGCGCCAGCATTTTCACCACCAATTGCCGTAGCTAAAGCCTGTTGTAATTGAGCAATATTAAGACCATAACGGGCAAGCTCTATACGTTTAGGTAAAATTGATAACATAGGTAACCCCGTCACTTGTTCAACTTGAATGTCACTTGCACCATCAATTTTCTCAATCTCTTCCCTAATGGCATTAGCAGAGCGTAATAGTTGGTCTAAATCATCACCCACCACCTTAATTCCTAGGTCAGCTCTAACACCTGAAATCAATTCATTAAAGCGCATTTCAATAGGTTGCGTAAGTTCGAAATTATTACCCGGTTGTTCTGCGACAGCTTCAACAATGTGTGCCGATAATTCATCATAACTCAAGGTAGGATCTGGCCATTGATTTCTTGGTGTATACATGACGTAAGTATCTGCAATATTGGGTGGCATTGGATCATTCGCTACTTCGGGTGTTCCTATTCGGGAAAATACATTTTTAACCTGAGGGAATTCTTGTATTTTAAGCTCTAATGCTTTTTGCATTTCAACTGACTGTTCAAGGCTTGTACCTGTGATACGAATTGCTTGTAACAATAAGTCTTCTTCATTAAGTTGTGGGATAAACTCCGAGCCAAGCGTTGTTGCTAACCAAAGAGAAAAAGCAACTAAAGCCGCACAGCAAACTAATATTACCCATCTAAACTTCATCGCAATCATTAGCACAGGCTTATAAACTGATTTCGCACCACTAATGATAAGGCTTTCTTTTTCTTTAATTTTACCGGTCATAAATAACGCAACCGCAGCAGGTACTAAAGTAAGTGATAAAACAAGGGCTGCAATCAATGCCATCATTACGGTTGCAGCCATTGGGTGAAACATTTTTCCTTCGACCCCCGTCAAACTAAATAATGGAATATAAACAATGGTAATGATGAAAACACCAAATAAACTTGGCCTAATCACTTCATTGGTTGCTGAATAAACAACTTTTAACCGATCTTTTTTAGTAAGAATACCGCCATTATTTCGTTGTGCATCACTTAGCCGCCTAATTGAATTTTCAACAATAATGACGGCACCATCGACAATCAAACCAAAATCTAATGCGCCAAGACTCATTAAGTTGGCCGACACACCGGTTTTCACCATACCAGTGATGGTGGCTAGCATAGCAAGAGGAATAACTGCAGCAGTGATTAATGCCGCCCGAATATTACCCAGTAATAAAAATAATACAGCGACAACTAATAACGCTCCTTCAACCAAGTTCTTTTGTACTGTAAACATGGCTTTATCAACAAGGGTGGTTCGATCATATACCGGCTCAACGATAACGCCTTTAGGCAAAGATAACTTTATTTGTTCAAGTTTTTCTGCCACAGCTAGCGCAACAACACGAGAGTTTTCACCAACAAGCATCATCGCACTGCCTATAACGGTTTCTTCACCACTACGCGTTGCAGCACCTGTGCGTAATGACTTACCAATAGCAACATCCGCAATATCGACTATTTTAATTGGCGTACCGTCAACCAACTTAACAACAACCTGCTCTATGTCATTAACTGAGGTTAGTTGACCTGGTGAGCGCACCATAAGTTGCTGACCATGTTGCTCGATATAACCTGCTCCACGGTTACTATTGTTATTATTTAAGGCCATATTAATGTCATTAAATGAAAGTGAAAACTCAAGCATTTTACTTGGTGTTGGCGTAATGTGATATTGCTTGTCATAGCCGCCAATGGTGTTAATTTCAGTTACACCGTCAACTAACGATAACTGAGGTTTAATGATCCAATCTTGTATTTCACGTAACGCTGTAGCATCAAATGGTGAACCGTCTGCCTGTAAAGCATTGGCAGATGCTTCAACGCTATACATAAATATCTCACCAAGCCCGGTAGAAATTGGGCCCATCTCAGGCGTTAATTCACTCGGTAGTTTATTTTTAAGTGCACTTAACTTTTCATTAATAAGACTACGAGCGAAATATAAATCAGTACCTTCATCGAAAATAATAGTCACTTGCGATAACCCATAACGAGAAATAGATCGCGTATATGACAAAGCAGGAATGCCTCTAATCGCCGTTTCAATAGGTACAGTAATACGCTGTTCCGTCTCCAATGGTGAATACCCAGGCGCACGCGTGTTAATTTGTACTTGGACATTAGTTATATCAGGTACAGCATCAATAGGAAGCTTTTGATAACTCCAGTAACCTATAGCAATAATCACTAAAATCATCGCCATCATTAGCCCACGACGCGCTATCGAGAAGCGCAATATTGATTCAATCATATTCTCTTCTCCTTAATGAACATGCGCTGCGCCCGCTTTACCTAAATCAGCTTTAAGTAGATAACTATTAATAACGGCATATTGCTCGCCGGCATCAATTCCGGCGAAAACTTCAGTTAATTCACCATCTGTTTGACCCAGCGTTAACTCACGTTTTTCATAACCGCCTTTATTTCTTACAAAAACGACACGCTGACCTTCAATTTCTTGAATAGCTCGATTATCAACGGCAATAGTAACCTTCTCTTCGCTTGTTACTATGCTGCCAGTGAGCATTTCCCCTGGACTCCATAGGTTATTTGCATTATCTACAGCAACTATTGCGGTAATAAATGGCTGATTCTTATTGGCCAACAAATGTAATATTGTTGATTGGTTAGAATTGACTTGAGCAGTTTTTATTGAGAGCAAGTTTGAAGGTGGCTTTGAAGAGTGCTTTGAAGATTGTTTTGGAGATAAGATAGTAACTGCTTGCCCCTTTTCAACACTTACTTGCTGACTTGGAAAAATCTGAAACTTAGCCCACAACTGTGCATAATTCTCTATTGTGATTAATGTTTGTAACTCTGCTATTTCACCAGGATTAGCAAGTCGCTGTGCGACTACACCTGAAATAGGTGCGGTGATATTATATTTTTTTAAACTATCACTCGACTCAACTTCAACAAGAATATCGCCAGCGTTAACATTGTCACCAACATTGACATTTACACGCGTAATTAAACCAGCAAAACGGGCTTTTACTTGGCTGATAGCATTAGGTTTGATTTCTGCCTTACCATAAACGGTTATACTTTTTTTTATTTGAGCACTATCGGCAATCATATTTACGATGCCAGCCTCTCTTGCGTTATCGACTGAGATCTCAACATGCCCTTCATGTCCATGATCATCTTGATGCTCATTTTCATGTCCGTGCTCATCTGCATGTGTACTTTCTTCTTCATCATGATCTGAATGTTTTTCTATACGTTTGTGCTCATGACTATCATGCTCAGACATAGCAAAGGTGTTTTTACTTATCACAACGCTACTGATTGTTACCATGGTTAATAAGAACATAAGTGTATATTTTGTAATTCTCTGGGTAATTGTCATGTAAAAGCCCTTAAAACTGGTCATTTAATTGTGATGTAAAATTATGCTGTGAAGCTGGTAATGGTTCAGCGATAAGCTGTTCTATTTCTATGCCATATCGTAGTGCGGCTGTAGCTGATTCTATAATGGCACGGCGTGCAAAAAGCAGTTCTTGTCTCGCACTTAAATAATCTAAATAGCTATAGCGACCACGTTGGTAGGCTATTTGGGTTTCTTTCAAGGCTTCTGTTAGTGTAGGAATAATGCTATTTTTTAAATTTAACGCTGTAAAAATTGCTTGTTTTCTATTGCTATAAGCTCGATATAATTGGTGATGTAACGCTAACAATTTCTCTTCTCTTTTGTAGTTAACTTCATCTCGTGCAGCTTGAGCAGATATAATGGCACCGGTATTCCGTTGAGATGAATATAAAGGCATAGTAAAACCAGCAGTAAGCGCTGTATCATTAAGCGCTTGAATTTGCTTAATACCCACCGACCATTTTATGTCTGCACTTGACTCAGTCCGCGCTAAACGAAGTTGAGCATCTCTTAAACGCTCTTGTGCTGCATAAACTAAAATCTCAGGGTTTTGTTTAACCTTGTTATATAATTTTTCAAACGCTACATCTTTAGAAAACTGGAATAGGTTACCTTCAACGCTTTCAAACTCAGCTGTTGTTTCTTTCCACATCATTGCTAAAAAAACTTTTGCATAATCAAATTGTTGTTGCTCTGATGAAGTCACTAATCTTGCATTTCCTAGTGCAGCAAGTGCGCGTTTAATTTCTGCCTCTGGTGCAACCCCTGCTTTTGCCCGTTTCTCTACTTCAGATAATGTTTCCTCAGCTAATGCCGTTGCTTCTTTAGCCAATGACAATCGCGCTTGTGCCGCTAGAACATCAATATATCGGCGTGCAACTTCACTCAATAAATTTAAGGCCTTAATTTTGCGCATCGCAATCAGTTGGGAGTTACGACTATGACTAACACCTGTACGAGCAGAGCGTTTATCTCCCATCTCAACCACAGAAGAAAGAGATACCGTAAACTCAGTATTTTCAAAGGTACCTATACTGCCAGTACCGGCAAAGTTTTCCATTTCGAAACCGATTTCATAAGCAGGTTTTAAATGTTGACTTTGCAACTGACCTTCAATCGCACGTTGGCGAAATTCAAATACTTTAAGAGAAGGATTATCATTGAGTGTTTTTTTGATTGCTGAAGCTAACGTTAACGTGTTTAACACCACCTCTTTATTTTGTTGGCTTTTGTTATCACTATAAGCTAAAGAGAAAGGACTTAAGAAGCACAAGCTCATCATCAGAAGCTTCACAGGGGATAATTTAATCTTTAATGAGTCTTTTAATCGGTATGATAATTTTGCAACTTTACATGGCACAAAAAACAAATAACGCATTTACATTTCCTACATTTTTATTGACGTAATTAAGGGCGTTTTTTACTCTGGAGTACAAGGTGATAGAAGCCGCTACATCAAATTATGCTGTAGCAGTTTTTATGAATTTATGTTGAATAAGCCCTTATTTTGGCTCATCATAAACCTTACTGTAGGTGTAAGGTCAAATGTTATGAAAATAAATCAACTGTCTAAGTTAACGAACGTACTCAGTAAGACAATTCGCTATTATGAAGAAATAGGATTACTGCCAAAACCATCACGTAATAGTAATGGTTATAGAGAATATAATTTAGCTGATGTAGACAACTTGATTTTTATCCGTAGGTGTCGAGAATTACAAATACCGCTTGAGCAAATAAAAGTATTAATAGCAGTACAATCAGATAAAACATCTTCTTGCCTTGAAGTAGATTTACTTATAGATCAGCAATTAAAGAAAGTTCGTCGTACGATAAGTGAATTAACGCTATTAGAAAAAACGCTTCATACCTTATCTACATCTTGCTCAAATAATATTATTGGTGAATGTGAAATATTGAAGAAATTAAACAAAGAATCTACTGAGCATTTATCAGAAACACCTTACTAAAAAACTCGTGATTCAAACACTAGCTACTAGAAAGACAATCCTTAAAAAACAATTAAAAGAAAATTAAAATCAAAGACTACAAGCATAACAACTTAATTTGATAACTGATTAATTTAATAAAAGAAACCCAATAACGAATAAACCCACAAATATAAAAAAGGGCTCTTAATTTATAAGAGCCCTTTAAAAATATAAAGCAGTTATTAAATCGGCGTTAAAATCAGAGGTTATCTGGACCAACACGTACAACTAACTTACCAAAATTATCGCCTTTTAATAAGCCGATAAATGCATTAACTGAATTTTCAAGTCCCTCAACCATTTGCTCTTTATATTTGATGTCACCAGCTATTAACCATTTAGCCATTTGTTCGCTAAATTCATTATAACGATGGCCATAGTCATCAAACACGATAAAGCCTTGCATTTTAATACGCTTAATTAACAATGTGCCCATTAATAATGACAATCTGTCAGGACCACTTGGTAATTCAGTCGCATTATATTGTGATATAAGGCCACATAAAGGGATACGGGCTGAGCTATTTAATAATGGCATAACAGCATCAAATACTTTTCCGCCAACATTCTCAAAGTAAACATCAATACCTGATGAACAAGCTGTCGCTAGTTGTTCAGCTAAATCATCTGAATAATGATCTAAACAAGCATCAAAGCCTAAGGTATCAACCGCATATTTACATTTAGTATCGCCACCGGCAATACCAATAACTTTACAGCCTTTCAATTTGGCTATTTGTCCAACTAAGCTTCCTACTGCACCTGTTGCTGCAGCAACGACAACAGTTTCACCTGCTTTAGGTTGGCCAATATCAAGTAGCCCCATATAGGCTGTTAACCCTGGCATACCTAAAACACCTAATGCATATGATGGGTTGACCATATTATTGTCAAGTTTAAGTAATTCACTGCCATTGATAACACTATAATCTTGCCAGCCACCAAAAGCGACAACCCAATCGCCTTTTTTATAATCAGCATGGTTTGATTCTTCTACTCGACAAACACTGCCACCAACCATTACTTCATTAATACCAACTGGCTCGGCATATGATTTCGCATCATTCATACGGCCACGCATGTATGGGTCTAATGAAAGAAACACGGTACGAAGCAATACTTCATTTGCTTTAGGTGTCGGCTTTTCACTCGTTACTAGGTTAAAATTTTCGCTCACTGGGGCACCAAAAGGTCTTGATGCCAAGAGAATTTGACGATTTATATCCGTTGTTTGAGTCATATTACTTCCTATTATCTTTTATAGTGCTTGAGTTAAAATTTCACGGCTTATGTCTAACGTAATATCGCTATGTTCACCTAACGCGGTCATGCCGTGTTGATCTAATCGCTCAACTAATAAATCAATATCTTTACTACCAAGCTCGACATCAGATAAACGTGTAGGCACTTGCATTTTTTCGAAGAATGCTTCAGTTAATTGTATTGCTTGGTCAATACGTGTGTTTTCATCACCTTTATTTACTCCCCACACGCGCGATGCATATTGCAGTAATTTTTCACGTTTTTGTTCTTTACAAACCTTCATCACTGCCGGTAACACAATAGATAATGTCCGCGCATGATCAATACCAAAAGCACCAGTTAATTCGTGCCCAATCATATGTGTTGACCAATCTTGTGGTACACCCGCACCTATTAAGCCATTTAATGCCATGGTTGCAGACCACATAATATTGGCTCTGACTTCTAAATCATCTTTCGTTTCAGCTGCTAAAGCTTTAGGGCCTTCTTCAATTAGCGTTTGCAACAAACCTTCACTAAAGCGATCTTGCACCTTGCCATTAACACTGTAAGTTAAATACTGCTCAATTGTGTGAACAAAAGCATCAACCACACCATTACTAATTTGGCGATCTGATAACGACAAGGTGACTGTTGGATCTAGTACTGCAAATAATGGACGAACTAAAGGGCTAGCAAAAGGTAGTTTATTGCCATCTCGAGTCACTACAGAGTTACCATTACTTTCTGAGCCTGTAGCCGGTAATGTTAATATTGCCCCAAGCGGTAAGGCTTTAGTGATAGTTGCTTGTTTCGCTAGAATATCCCAAGGATCATTTCCTTCAGTATCCCCTTCATACAAAGCCGCGGCAGCAATAAATTTTGCGCCATCAACTACAGAGCCGCCACCTACCGCCAATAAATAATCAATTTTTTCGGCTTTAATGATATCTTGGGCTTTCATCAAGGTATCGTATGTTGGGTTTGGTTCAATTCCTGAAAACTCAAACCAAGTATGCTCAGTAAGCGCATTAACAACTTGTTGATATACGCCATTACCTTTAATGGAACCACCACCATAAACCACTAATACTCTTGCATTTAAAGGGATTTCTTTTGAAATAACCTTGATTTGGCCTTCGCCAAAGTTAATTTTTGTTGGATTTTGAAAATTAAAATTTAACATATATAGTCCTGTATTTGTCTGTAACGATTTAGCTAAGTTAATTAGTTAAATAACTTAGCTAAACGAAGTAATTTATTTAAGCTGAAAGATGAGTGAGTAATTTTTCTGCAGCTAATGCTGAACTAGCTGGGTTTTGCCCAGTAATAATTAAGCCATCTTGTACAGCAAAGGGATGAAAATCTTGCGCTTTTTGATATTCAGCACCACGCTTAATCAGTTCATCTTCTAGTAAGAATGGTACAACATCTGTTAACTGAACTGCTGCTTCTTCACTATTAGTGAAACCTGTTACAGCTTTGCCTTTTATAACAAAATTATCTGACACATCTTTTACATTTAATAAGGCAGTACTTGCATGACAAACAGTTGCAACAGCTTTCTCTGCATTTAAAAAGTTTTCAATTAAAGTGATAGAGTCAGTATTATCAGTAAGATCCCATAATGGGCCATGCCCCCCAGGATAAAAAACACCATCAAAATCTGCCGCACTCACTGAAGCTAGTTTTACTGTTGTGGCAATTTTAGCTTGTGCCTCAGAGTCAGCATCATAACGCTCTGTTGCTGCAGTTTGAAAGTCGGCTAATGTACTTGTTGGATCAATAGGTGCTTGTCCACCTAGAGGTGTAGCTAACGTTACTTCAACGCCGGCATCGATAAAAGCATAATAAGGAGCAGCAAACTCTTCAACCCAAAAGCCTGTTTTATTACCTGTGTTGCCTAGTTCATCGTGCGAAGTAAGTACCATCAATATTTTTTTAGTCATTCTTATTTATCCTTTTATCTATATACTTAGAAGTATGTAAGTCTCTTACAATTGTTTATTCATTTTCAATACAGCTAGTATATGCTTCAGCCTCCAAGTGAACAATGCAGATAAAACTAACAACTTTGTATCAATAATTGATACAATAATTAAAAGGTTTTTATTAGAGGGGTTTATGGATATATCATTTGAACAGCTCAAAAGTATGGTTGTATTTGCACAAGTTATTGAACAAGGAAGTTTAAGTGCTGCGGCAAAACACCTAGGCTTATCCCGAGCAGTGGTCAGTTATCATTTAAAAAAGCTTGAAGCACAACTAGAAGTAAAATTACTTAACCGCTCTACCCGATCCATTAATCTTACCGAAGCAGGCCAAGGATATTATGAACGCTGTCGTATCATTTCTGAACAAGCGAGTGCAGCTAATCAACAAATAGAGAATTTTAAAAATGAGCCTATTGGGCTACTTAAAATAACGTGTCCGGTGAATATTGGTTTACAAACCGTTGTACCGGCACTAAATGAATTTAAAAAAATCTATCCTAAAATATCACTTGATGTAATGCTAACAGATGAAGTTGTTAACATTATGAAAGAAGGCATTGATTTAGCTATTCGTGGCGCGCCTTTACTTGATTCTGGTTTGCAAGCAAGTAAATTAGCCACATTACAAACGTGTTTGTGTGGTGCTCCTGAGTATTTCCTTCAGTATGGCCGACCAAAAAAACCTGCCGATTTAAGTAATCATCAATGGATCATTTATAAGCTAACGTCAGGTGTAGTTACGTTAACTAAAGGTAGTCGTTCATTCAGCATTACGACAAAAGGCAGCATTAGTACCAATAATGCTGCTGCACGAACTTCTTTCGTTGAAGCAGGACATGGTTTAGGCCGGATACCTACTTATGATGCGTTACCAAAAATAAAAGCAGGCACGTTAGAAACAGTACTGGATGATTACCAACTTAGTGATATTAATGTGTATGGCGTATTTCCTCCAGGCACAGCTAATTCGAAAAAGCTTAGGTTACTGCTTAATTATTTAAAAGAATATTTCACAAGTCAAATAAGTATAACAACAGCCTAAAGGTATACTCCCTTATGCATAGCACCAGAGAATACGTAAAGTCATTAAGTATTCTCTGGTAATATTCCTTCAATACCATTAAACGAATTTAATATGTTTCTAATGCGCTCTGAAAATACGCTGGTATTTAATTGTGGAACTCGGGCTAAGTCCACTTGATAATTTTCTTTACGCCAATCTTCTTCAAAGTCCGACTTTTCTGCTGATTTGTGAAGTTCACGCGTATTAGCTGATATTTTAGCAATCGCTTTTATATCATTTTTTTGACTAAAACGAGGAACGCAAGAAAACATAAAGTTTTCGTCTACATGCCTATCACTTAATCGAATTAGCTCTGCCATTAATTGATAACAAACATTATTAAAGGTGAGTTTATTAATGATTAACACAATAAGTTGATCATGCTCTATTTCATCTAAGTGACTTGAAGCCTCAAGACATACTTTTAATTCAAGTATCCAATATTTTTCATGTCGGTTTTCAATATTAATTACCTGAAACTTAGCTTGTTCATAGCGCAAATTATCCAGCTCTTGTTGTAGTTCTAACCATGAAATTTCAGTCTCTTTACTTCTAATTTCTTGGCTATTAATCAACATAGTCACATCATGATGACAATTTAATGGTGTTGTTGTTTTGTTAAACGCTTTTAAACGAAATAGCTCTCTTACTTCATGCTCTCTCACCTTTTTTATCGCAAGAAAAGCGGTTTGTATTATTTCAGCACTAGGTAATTTAGGCTCTACTCGCCATTTACGCCCATACATTATTTTAAGTTTTTTATCTTTTACTGCTGAAACGCCATCACTTGATTTCTGATTCTGATGAAGAATAGAGTGACTTTCATAATTATTACCTTTGTAGTTATCGGCGCCGATGATACCAACTTGTATATAAATCCCTTGATTATCTTCTGAAACAAATATGGGATATCTATCGCAATAACTTATTTTTAAAATTAGCTCCTCTACACTCGCTAACGTGTGTCGATATTTAAGATAATGCTGTGGTATGCAAAAACTGCCATTATCAAGTTGTGCTTTGGGCGCATTTTCAGCAGAAAACTCACCATTAAATAATTGAATGATTTTCATATAGGTAACTCATCAGTTCAGCTTGTCATTATTTTTATCGCAATTGACAGGTAATACGTTTTAATTTCTTACCTAGACCACAAAATTAAAATAAATTATTCATCAATATAAAATTATTTTAATAAAACCGTTAACAACGCAATAATATAAGCTTTAAAAGAAAGATTTATGACAAAAAAAAACACCAAGCCAAAAAGTGATGAAAAAGGAGGGGTATGCACTATATTTCAATAATTTACAATACTAACAACCCAACTGGGCAGCTATGAATATTCTCTCATTCTATAATGCTATTGATTGTAAAACCGTTCCACTTGAATAGAGATAATGCAAATGTAATTAACAACATTTTCAAGCAGAACGGCTATAGTGAATAAATATGCTAAGAAGCTACCTCGATGTAGTGCCTTTCTAAACATTAATAACCAAGTTAGGTCAATAACTTAAGGGGTAACATGAAAAATCATACCTTAGGTTACATTATTTATTCTATTTTTCTCTGAGTTCATTGGTAGCAAAAAGAGATATTAAACCATCTGCTATAACCCCTCGCCAAGAAAAATAATCATGCCCAGCACCGTATTCTTGATAATGAGTTTCGTAGCCTTTTGCTAATAAAACATCACGTAAATGGCGATTAGTCTCTAAAATTCCATCACCAACGCCACGAGAGTTTTCAAATAAACCTGCGCTTAAGAATAAACGAACTGCTTTTTTATCCATCGCTATGACTTCAGAAGCTACAAAATGTTTATCATTTTCAGTCTGAGCTTTGGGACTCCACCAAAATGACCCTGACATAGAGATAACATTGCCAAATATCTCAGGATGACGTAATGCTATCGTCGTTGCTGCTAATCCACCATAACTAGAGCCAGCAATAACCGTTTTTTCTTTTGGTATTATCATTGGTAACCTCTGCTTTATTTGAGGAATAAGTTCATTAGCCAAAACATCAGCAAATATGCTATTAGCTGGCAATTCACGAGCACGAGCTTCACGATCAGGATTACTGATAAAAACGGTAATAACAGGAGGAATAGCGCCTTCTGCCATTAAATTATCGAGTATTGTTGGCAAGTTGACCAATTCTATGTAAGCCTGCGCATCAAAAATATATAGCAGTACAGCATCCTTTTTATTTTTCTTAGTCATTAGAGGAGAATAAATAGTTATCTCGCGAGTATTCGCTAAGGTACTGCTCGTAAAATAAAATTGAGAAAATGTCCCTTTTGGCTTTATTTCTGTTGAATCGATCATAGGGTTTTTAGGCGCACCTTCAAGAGTGATAGTTGATTTCGTACTAAACTTGTCAAAACCCGAAGATGACCAAGGGTAATGGTTGTACGGATCAACCTGAGCCACAGCTTTTATAGCAACTCGACGAGCAAAACCAGTTAGTGGCGGTTGCGGCACATCAGGGGCTATTTGATAAGATAAATGAGTATTGTCAGGTACAATAAAACTTTTATACCAGGTATCAGAATTAGCAAGCCTTTGTAGGGACTCATGATTGTTAGAAGGCGCCCCAATAAGTTTAACATTTTTGTACGAACCTCTTGCCAAAAAAGTCATCAAAGTTCCGTTAGGTGTATTTTCAACCAATGGCGTCCCTGTTCTCTCTATCATTTTCCAAAAATTCTCAGTACTTTGCCCTTTTCGAAGCTCATCATTTAATGACGATATTACCGGACTTAAAATCTTACTTTGGTCATCAGGGATTTGTTCTTTTAAGCTAATACGATTTTCAAGCACAATATGGTATGAACCAGAGCCTGATATATGCCATATTTCATCACAATTTTTAGCGACTGAATAAAAATCTTGTTTCCCATTTTTGTTATCAATTAAACGTCTTGATAAATCACCCTTTGCATTAATAACATCAACCGTTATAGGGTGACTATTCTCAATATATCCCGTTAGATAGTCTCCTTTTTCACAGGGTACGATTATTTTTATCGTTTTAAAGTTTTGATTGAGTTCATTTTTTTTACTCTGAGTGTCATTAAATCTACCTGTTAAAGCATTACTAACCGTTAAGTTTGATAAAGCTGATGAAGTTATTTCAGCACTCAATACCGAAAATTGAATTAAAGATATTAGACACATAGTTCCAAGTCCACCCCGTTTAGCTCCCTTAACAAACACTTCTTTACTTATCATTAATTACCCCTTTTTACCTTGATTTTCGATTAGTTATTTAACGGAATCACAATAAAAATATACTAAGCATGTGAAAAAAATGAATAATAACCCATTTTTCTCATTAACACTATTAACAATCATTATCATTTAGGTTAGTATTCGCAACGATTGAAACCCAATAACAATTTGGCAAACCTTATCGATTAATAATCATGCTTTGCCTTTGATCATTTTTCTAAAATATAATGGAATTCTAAATGAAAACTAATAACTTACGGTTAAATAAAGTTGCTGTGGCCTGTGCGGCAGTATTATCAGTAAACTGCTCTTCTGTTCTAGCTTCTGAAGAAACTGAAAAAAAAATAGAAGTAATCAACGTTGTTGGTCACAAGCTGACCGAACTTAGTGAAGAAAATAATGGTGGTGCTTTAGGTAATAGATCCCTACTTGACACGCCATTCTCTGTTGATGTTATTTCACTACAAGATATGGAGATTCGTCAGGTAAATACTTTAGACAGTTTATTCAGTCGTGAAGCTTCCGTTTCTGTAGATGGCAGCGCCTATAGTGCCTTTGGTAATACAGTGCGCGTACGTGGTTTAAATTTAGATTACACGCAAAGCTTTAAAGTTAATGGTATGTCTATTAACAGTTTTAGTGGTGAATTGCCATACGAAGCTTTTGAGCAAGTAACCTTAATAAAAGGTGCGACTGGTTTTATGTACGGTATGGCTGCACCCGGAGGCATAATTAATTATGTCACTAAAAAAGCAACTGATGATGCTATTAGCGTTAATGTAGGAATGCGTAGTGATAGTGTTTTCAGTGGACATCTTGATGCTAGTACTCGCATAGGTGATAACGACGATTACGGCTTACGTGTTAATTTGGTTAAAGAAAAAGGTGATACTTATTTAGATGGTGGCTCGATAGATCGTGAAACAGTATCATTAGCGTTTGATGCTCAACTAACCGACTCTTTATATTGGACAGTAGATATTATATCTAATGACCGATTAGTTGAAAACTCATGGACTCAATTTAGTAATGGTTTAGACAGCGATGACTCTTTACCTAAACCAGTCAATGGCACACATAATCTTGCTGCCGAAGGTACCTTTGACCGTTACGAAAATTTAATAGCGCTAACAAGTTTAAAATGGGAAATCAATGACAACTGGCATGCTAGCATTGATTATGATCATTCTAAAAATGAAACTCGTTGGGTTAAAAACTTAGACAGCATATTAAATAGCGATGGCGATATCAGTATTAGCTTATATGAGCAATATTTTGATGTTGAATATGATCAATTCCAAGGGTTACTTACGGGTAAAATCAATACCGGTAATATTAGTCATAACCTAGTTATTGGAGCGTCTCATCAAAAAGCAATAACATACCGAAATGACGGCGGTATTTACGGTCGTTTAGTAACTCGAGGTTATGCTGTTGACAATTTATATAACCCTGTTGAGGTTAAAACCTACAGCGCTGATTTAGAAAAAGATATACAAATGGCTTGGTCCGATACACAAACGTCTATGTTCATCAGTGACTTTATATCGATAACAAAACAGTGGGAAGTGCTGGTTGGTATTAGATCAAACAAAATTGAACATAGAGCCAGTGACTATTTTTCTTCACATGATGATTTAAATGATTCAGCCGTTAGCCCAACAGCGGCATTAATCTACAAACCCAGTGAAAATACTTCTTACTACATGAGCTATGTAGAATCTTTTGAAGGTAAAACAGGTGTTGTTAGTGAAGATTATGCCAATGCTGACGAATTACTTCCACCGCTAGAGAGCTCTCAGTATGAGCTTGGTCTTAAAACTGCTGGAGATGGCTGGTCTATTACCTCTGCTCTATTTCGTATTGAACGCGGTGCGACTCTTGTTACCAATGACAATTATTTAATTCAAGACGGAATAAGTCTTTACCAAGGATTAGAATTTAGTGGTGCATTAGAGTTCTCTGAGAATTTATCACTGTATGGTGATTTTATGCTATTGAGTGCTGAATATGACAAAACAAGTGATCCAATTGAAGGTAACAATGTTGCAGGTGCACCTAAACAACAGTTCACCCTACAAACTAATTACAATGTTGCTGCTATTCCAGGGCTAACAGTAAACTTAGGTGGAAAATACCATGGTGTAACCACGGTAGATTCAAACAATACTTGGGAATTGCCTTCCTATACTATTTTTTATGGTGGTGCGAGTTACAGTACAAAGTTAGCTGAAAAAGACCTTACCGTTATCGCGACGATAGATAATTTATTTGATAAAGAATATTGGGCAAATAGTGATTCATATGGTGGTTTACGCATTGGTGAACCCAGAACCTTTGCTGTGAAAGTAAAAATGGATTTCTAACACTATTTATTTAACAAATAAATAACTATGTCGTTTTATACAATATAGATACCCATACTATTTCTGTTTTGGGTATCTATATTTAACATTGAGAGTTTTTAATATGTGGCAATTATTGGCACTACTATTTATTTTTTTTGGCGTATTTATTGTATATTCCACTAATAAAAATCAAAATTTATTTCGCAAACCATTAACAAAAAAATGGCGAACACTGGGTTACTTATGTTGGCTATTATCACTAGTTTCTTGCCTTCAAACACAGGTGCTTGCTGCTGCACTATTCACTTGGCTTTTTGTACTTTTAACCACTTTAGCTTGTATCCCTTTCCTTAGTTTAATGATTACACCAAACAAAAATAACGGCTCTAATAAAGGAGCATCATCATGAGTAGGTTAACCTCAGAACAAAAGATTCAACCCCATTGGTGGGTTAAAACATTTGCCGGAACAATTTTTGGTTTAACATTAGCTTACGCTTTTGTTGCTATTTTTGCTTGGTTTGGTCCTGGAGGCTTGGATGCCCCTGCAAAAGGTCAATTCAATATGTGGGTGCTTTCTCCCATTGCATTGTTTGTATTGTCATTTACCTATTTATTTAAAACAGCGTTAAAAGCTGTTGTATATCTATTATCTGCGAACATTATCGTTTACAGCGTATTTTTTCTTTTAAGGTGGTTATCATGAGAGTTCGTGGCGATATACTTAGAACCTACCAATCTGTACATACATGGACAGGCATTGTTGCTGGCTTAGTTTTATTTATCGGCTTTTATGCTGGCTCCCTTACTATGTTTGAGGAAGAAATTACTCAATGGGCAACGCCTCCAAGTCATCACCTTCCACAGGTCACTATAGATAAAATAGATAATTTAATCACTAAAGCCCTAGACACCTCAGAAAACGCGCAACAAGGTTTTAAAATAAATTTCAATGACGCAAGCTCCCCGATGACTTGGTATGAAAAAAAAGGAGGACGAGGTTTATATTTAGATAATGTTATGGTGCATGCCACCCTATCAGCTCAAGGAGATTTAATTACTCGAACGGAGCCTACCAATGAACTAGGTGATTTAATTGACATGTTACACCGTACGGCAGGTATTGCAGGAAAAGTTGGACACGAAAACCTAGGTGTTTTAGTGCTTGGTGTTGCTTCTATACTTTACTTTTTAGCCTTAGTTTCAGGTGTTATTTTTCTACTACCTACGTTAGTAAAAACTTTTTTTTCTGTTAGAAAAAATAAAGGCGCAAACCGATTTTGGTTAGACAGCCATAACCTAGTTGGCGTTGTGAGTCTTCCTTTTCATTTAATAATTGCTTGGTCTGTTGTGGTATTTGCTTTTCACGACGTATTATATGATGGTTTAGACTTAGTATATGGTAAACAACCCATATTTGAACAAGCGAAAAGTGCGCCAGTAAACTACTCTGCGAGCCAACTACCACCTATTTCAACATATATAGATAAGGTCAATGAGCTAACTGAGGGTTATAGTATCAAATACATTGAGTTTTCGCGCTTATCAACTCAACGCCCTTCTGTTGCAATAAGTGTGATGAATACAGCTGAAATGATGCGTAATAACACTGGCGACTTTATTTACATGAACCCTTACACTCTTGCTCCTGCATTTAGCAGTATTTCAATGAGCGAAGACGATTATTACGTTTCTTATGTCGCGAGCTTCTTTTCTTTACACTTTGGTGGATTTGGCGGTGAATTAGGCCGTTGGTTGTACTTTGTGATGGGCTTACTCGGTGCTTTTTTATTTTACAGCGGTAACTTGCTTTGGTTAGAAAAACGAAGACAAAAGAAACCGATTCATAGTAAATCTAACCGTTTTATGGCTAATCTAACTATTGGTGTATGTTTAGGCTCGATATTAGCGGTCGTTGTTACTTTATTAGCAAGTAAGTGGTTATATTTGATTAACGCAAAAATTAACAATAGTTATGTAACTTGTTACTACCTAGTATTTTTTGCTGTTTTAATTTATAGCTTTGTTTTTGGCGCCGCAAAAAGTGCTATTCATATGCAAAAAATCATTGCTTTAACTTGTTTATGTATTCCTATTACAACACTTGTTGCTATAACAACACCAATCTTTAGCCAGTGGAATTTAAATGCGTATAGCAATAGTGCTATTGATATATCCGCTTTAATTTTTGCCGCTATATTTTATTATGGAGCACTAAAAACTAAAAAACGCGCATATTTTGGAGAGCGTAATAGTATTTGGGCGTTATAACAATTTATTAAACGTATATTAATAAGCCATTATTGCCTTCTACCTAAAGTATAATTAACAAAAGTAGAAGGCTGATCTTATTATGTTGGGCCTAATTAATAATGAGGAATATAAATATTAAAAGCAGTGATTAATAGAATAACGTAATATTTACTACATCTAAATAAATCAAATGAGAATGGTTATCAAATGACATTGACATAGTACAATGTTTTCTTTAATCTTGCCCCCCTATTTGTATTAAAAACCTATTAAAGAGACTGACATCATATTGTCAGAATTATGTTATGCCTCAAATAACCAAGATTAGAAAAAAAATCCTGTTGACCTTTACTAGCCTATGTCTTATTTCATCTTCTCTTGTACACGCGAATGAAGAAGTCAATGTGTATTCTTATCGCCAAGCATTTTTAGTTAAGCCTCTGTTCGACAAGTTCACTGAAAATACCGGCATCAAAGTAAATGTTATTTTTGCTAAAACAGGCATGGCAGAACGTCTAGAGCGTGAAGGTAAACATAGCCCTGCAGATGTATTATTAACTACAGATATTAGTCGACTTATTGAATTACAGGACCGTAACTTACTACAAGCAAATGACGCTGAAGTATTACTTGATGTTATTCCTAGTCAATACAGAGCAAAAGACAATACTTGGTTTGCATTAACAACGCGTGTACGAAATATTTATTCTGCCAAACGTTTAGGCACATTAGATATTAATTATGAAGACTTAGCTGATAGTAAGTATAAAGGTAGAATTTGTACACGAAGTGGTAAACACGCTTATAACATCGCACTAGTCTCTTCTATGATTGCTGAACATGGTAGCGCAGAGACACTTGTTTGGTTAGAAAAATTCAAAGCAAATTTAGCACGTAAACCTCAAGGCAATGATCGAGGACAAGTACAAGCTATTCATCAAAACTTATGTGATATTTCACTAGGAAATAGCTATTACTTCGGTAGAATGCTATCAGACGAAAAACAAAAAGTATGGGCTGAAGCGGTAAACATTAACTTTCCTAATCAAAGTAACCGTGGTGCTCATGTGAATATATCTGGCATGGGAATGGCAAAGTTCTCTCCTAATACTGGCAATGCTAAACAATTAATGGCATTTTTAATATCAAAAGAAGCACAACAACTTTATGCAGAAACAAATGTAGAATATCCAGTAAGAGCTGATGTAATGCCTTCTGAGTTAGTTGCTTCATGGGGTAAGTTTAAAGCCGATGACTTACCATTAGAAACTATTGCGAAATATAGAAAAGAAGCCCTTAAATTAATTGATCAAGCTAAATTTGATTTATAAGATGATATAATTACTCCTTGATTGCCCCGTTAAAAAATAATCTCTGGCGAACTGTCTGTTGGTTAATAGCATTACTACTCGTAATACCTATCGTAGTAATGTTGTTAGCGAGTCTCAGTTCGTCGAGTGACTTATTCTCTCATCTTTGGCAAACGGTTTTGCCAGATTATATTACTAATACGCTAATACTTGGTGTACTGGTCGTTTGCCTTACCTTAATTTTTGGTACCTTTAGTGCGGCCTTTATTGTTCACACCAATATAGTAGGTAAACGGTTTCTACGATGGCTGCTTTTATTACCCATGGCAATGCCAGGGTATTTAGTTGCTTATCTTTATACTGATGTTTTTGATTATGCAGGGCCAGTTCAACGCGCATTACGCTATTGGTTTAATTGGCAATCGCCAAATGACTACTGGTTTTTTGATATACGCACTTTACCCGGCGCCGCCGTTATTCTGGCATTAGTATTGTTTCCTTATGTTTATATGTTGGCACGAACTGCATTTGAACAACAAGATCAAAACTTATTAAGAGCCGGACGTCTATTAGGTTTATCATCAAAACAAAGCTTTTTAAAAGTTGCCCTACCTTTGGCGCGTCCTGCTATTGCAGTCGCTGCAAGTTTAGTTCTGATGGAAACATTAGCCGATTTTGCTACGGTAAATTATTTTGCGGTTAATACACTTACAACAGCGATATACGATACTTGGTTAGGTTATGGCGACTTAGCCGCTGCAAACGCGTTAGCAAGTATCTTAATGTTGTTAATATTTTTTGTGGTTGTAGCAGAGCAACGTGCAAGAGCTGGACAAGGGCATCAGTCAAACAGGCCCAATAAAAATATAGAAGTAATAAAATTATCTTTTATACAACAATGTTTCATTGGTGCTTTTTGTTGGATATTAGTATTCGCAGGCTTCCTTGCACCTTTCATTTTATTGATTATTATGGCATTTGAATACAGTGACCTAAATCAACTAATAGCACTATTACCGCCAAGCATTAACAGCATTGAGGTATCTTTTTATGCTGCAACTATTGCAACTTTTTTAGCTCTATTATTCGGTTTGTATCGTAGACTTAGCCAAGATAAATGGCGTATGCTTCCATTAAGTTTGGCAGGTTTCGGTTATGCTATTCCTGGTACAGTCTTGGCGATGGTATTACTCGCGACTTTCGGCCCATTAGATCACATGCTTAATGAAGTCGCTGATTATTTAAGATTAGACTCTCCAGGATTATTATTATCAGGTACTATTTTTGCTGTCGTTTTTGCTTTTGTAGTTCGTTTTGCCGCTATTGCTAATGGCACAATATCCAGTGGTATTGAACAAATACCGAGATCTGTCGACTTAGCCCCAGCAAGTTTAGGTGCCGGCTTAGGTAAAATGCTAATAAAAATACATATTCCTATCCTAAAGCCTTCTATTTTAGTGGCTTGGTTATTGGTATTTGTTGAGTCGATGAAAGAGTTGCCAGCCGTACTATTATTAAGGCCTTTTAACTTTGAAACCCTGAGTATTCAAATTTATCAATTAATCTCTGATGAAATGCTAGAGCAAGGTGCATTGGGCGCTATTTTGATTGTTCTTCTGGGATTACTACCTATTGTTTGGCTTAATAAAGAAAGGAAATAACATAAATGAACAACATTGAATTATTAAGCATCAAACAGCTTTCGGTGAAATTACAAAAAAAAATCATTTTATCAGATACTAATTTGACCTTAAATTTTGGTGAAATACTTGGTCTAGTAGGTCCTAGCGGTTGTGGTAAAACAACATTACTTAATACCATTGCGGGCTTTAATGAGCTGAGTACTGGTGAATTAAAAATAAACAATAGTACGCAAACTGCGATGAATATACTGACTATTAGTCCCTCTAAAAACATACCACCAGAACATCGTAATATTGGTATGATTTTTCAAGACTATGCATTATTTCCTCACTTATCGGTTAAGAAAAACATCTATTTTGGTATTGATAAATTACCTAAAAGTGAACAAGAAACACGCACGGCTGATCTACTACATTTACTTAAGTTAACCGGTTTAGAATCAAGATATCCTCATCAGCTATCTGGCGGCCAGCAGCAAAGGGTTGCTATTGCACGAGCATTGGCCCTTCAGCCTAAATTATTATTATTAGACGAACCTTTTTCAAATATTGATGCCCGTTTGCGTAATGAATTAATGTTAGAAATGCGCCAGCTTTTAAAGCAACTAAAAATGAGTGCTATTTTTGTTACACATAACAAAGATGAAGTTTTTACTTTTGCAGATAAAATAGCGGTTATGCACCAAGGAAGAATTTTACAAACAGGCAGCCCTGCTTCAGTTTGCCAATCGCCGAGTAGTTGGCAAGTTGCTGACTTTTTACAATTAGGTAGTTGGATACCCGTAAAGGCCAAAGGTAATGAATACCAAACAGCCATCGGCAGTTTTTCATCAACCAATTCAGCAATTGTAGACACGAATAATGAAGCCAATAATAAGAATTCACAAACCTTACAATTCTTGTTAAAACCGCAAGCTATTGAGTATTGTGAGGATGAAAAGGTTAATGTAACAGTAGATAATATTGCCGTTACTGAACAAGGATTTCGTTATTTACTCAGTAGCATTGAAAGAGATTCATCATTAGCTTTTAAACAACTTAGTTTTTATAGTGAGATGTTACTCGCTCTAGGTCAAAAAATAGCGATAAAAATTAAACCGCATCCATACCAAATATATCAATAAAGTAAAAAATTAGTCTGGCCTAAATAATATTATTTACCATCGCTATATTAGCAAGATCAGCTGAGGTATTCGCATTCAGTTTACTTTTAATTTGTGTATTGTAATTGCAAATAGTTTTATAACTTAAACAAAGCTCGCTAGCGACATTATGAGCATTTAACCCTTTTGAAAGTAAGCGAAACACATCAAATTCACGTGGCGATAAAAGCTTAAGTTTATGCTTTGGTTTTTTAGCTTCGGTTAAGCATATATCATTTACTTCCGGCATTAAGCCTTGTTCAATATAACGTTTACCGCTAGCAATAACAGCAACCGCCTGCGCTAATACTTCAGCAGCACTATTCTTACTAACATAACCACGTGCACCTGCTTCTAATGCACGTTCAATATAAACTTTTTCATCATGAATACTATAAACTAAAATAAGTACATTAGGGTAATGCTTGCAAAGGCGACGAATAGCTTCTAAACCACCAATACCCGGCATTGACAAGTCCATCACAACAACATCAGGTTGGAAACGTTCATACTCCTTCACGGCCAGTTCACCGCGTTCAATGTCTACAATATCACCAATATAGGGTTGAGAGTCGAGCAACATTCTAAACCCTGCCCTAACAACCATATGGTCATCAACTAATAGAACTTTAATTTTTTTTGTTTCCATTACTTTTCCTCCCAGTAAGGTAATTCCACAACAACATTAACACCGGTATTTAATACAGATTCAAATGTAAATGTTCCGCCTAAATTTTCAGCTCGCTCGCGCATTCCCAACAAACCAAAGCCAGGAGTATTAAGCTGTTTTCCTTGACCATTATCAGATACAGTAATCATGACTTTATCACCGCGTTTAACGACTAAAATAACCACTTTAGTTGCATTTGCATGTCGAACAACATTGGTTAAGCACTCCTGAACAATTCGATAGACATGAATAGTAATATCGTGACTTAAATTCTCTAAAGCTTGGTCGTAATCTAAATCGAACTGAACCTCACTACTTCGTCTTTGCCATTCTCTAACCAGCTCAGATAAGGTGGCTCCTAAGCCAAGCTCTGACAAACTTAATGGGTGTAATGTTCTCATCATAGAACGAACGACCACAGATAGATGGTTACAAATATCAACAATTGAACTAGTTACTACCTTTACATTTGTCTTAGGTTGTTGACATGTAATCGCCATTGCCTTGATTGCTGTTAACGATTGCCCCATTTCATCATGTAACTCTCGAGACAGATTTTGTCTTTCAGCTTCTTGAATTTGCATACTGTGGCGCGCCAAAGCTTGGTTCTTCTCTTGAGCCGTTTTAAGGGCTGATGACATACCATTAATTTCTAACGCTATTGCATCAAATTCACTAATTTTAAAGTGAGGTAGTACATGATCAAAGTGCCCTTTTTCAACTTGTTTAAGTCCAGTTAAAATAGCTTTAACGGAATCCAACATTGCATTAAACACTAGGTTCACTGTCAAAAACATAATAAAAAGCATTAACACAATAGAGCAAAAAAAAGACTTTGTTTCTTGCCAAGCTTCATTTATTTCATCCATTGGATTCGCGGTAATAACAATCGCTTTGATAGATCCATCCGCAATTTTAATATCATAATGATGTATAAAAAAGTCGACCATAACTGACTTTACAAACCAATGAGGTGTCGATTTTTTCTCATCCTTTAAATCATCATTTAGCTTAGTAGCATGGGTATTTTTAACTTGATTTACACTCTTTTTGACAGAAATATTTAAATGCCTTACTGGTTGCATTGTGGCAATCTTGTCTAGCCATGCGTCTTTCTCTTCACTAGTGGAAGAGCTTTGATTAAGGCCAAATTCAATCATTTGTACGGCTAAGTTAATTGAAGAATTCACTTCTCGCTCTACTGAGCTTCTTGCCTGCCATACAGCAATAATTGCACTGAAAATTAAAATCAACAGTACTGATGCAATTATTCTCATATTGATCAGAGCACGTATACTCATTTGTAGAATTCCAATAATGAGGTGAATAAGATAAAAAATGCACGAGCTAATTGAACTATAAGTGCTAAAAATATCAAAAATTTAAGAGACAACACCCCTAAAATTTTTTTCCTTATGTTTGTTTTATATAATCAATCATACGCATCATATTTAATATAGGCACTGTACGTTCGAATTATATTTCTCATACTTTTGCACTACACTCGAAATGACAATATCAGTGATGAGAATATAATCGGTGAGATGATTAATTGGGTAATTGGGTATTAAAATAATAACAAGGAGATATAAACAGGATATACCAATTATTAAGATGAAGGAGTCGCAATTAAAGAAAGCAATAATTGATAGTTTACTGCTTTAGATGGTGCTAAGGGGCTTTTGGAATGATTTATTACCAAGTAAAATCGGAGCTCCTACTTGGTAATAATAAATGACGAGGAAAAGTTAATACTAGTAGAGTGCAAAAAGATTAGTTAAATAATTCTCCATGTAGTTTCTCAACAACATTATTCGCATCTCGCTCATTCACTAAGAAGCATAAGTTATTGGCACTTGCCCCATGACAAATTAAACGAACGCTGATGTCATTAATCGTTTGAAAAATACGTTGCCCTATGCCTTTTGCACAATCTAAGCCATTGCCAATAACAGCAACTAATGACAGACCATGTTCAACGGTTACTTCACAAAGCTGCTCTAATTCTTCTACGACTGTTGATGTTATTAACGCTTGTGTAGAGCCACTTGGGTTATCAAAAGTGAGGGCGACACTAATCTCACTGGTAGTAATTAAGTCTACACTCAGCTCATGTTTAGCTAAAATACCAAATACTTGTGCTAAAAAACCACTCGCGTGTAACATAGCCGGGCTTTTAACTGTGACTAAGGTTTGCTCTCGTCTTAAGGCGATTGACCGGTAAGTAGGATTAGAGGCGACCGATTTTTTGATTTGTGTTCCACCTTTTTCAGGCTCTTTACTTGAACCAACAAAAACAGGGATGTTCTGACGCATTGCTGGGATCAAAGTAGCTGGATGTAATATTTTGGCACCAAAAGTTGCCATTTCAGCTGCTTCACCAAAACTAATTTCTTTTATAGCACGCGCCTGATCGGTTATACGAGGATCGGTGGTAAAAATGCCAACAACATCAGTCCATACTGATAAATTATTCGCATGAAGTGCTTCAGCCAATAAAGCCGCACTATAATCAGAGCCACCACGACCTAAGGTTGTTGTTTCACCTAAACCATCTTGACCAATAAAGCCTTGTGTTACTAATACTTGTTGAGTCAATTTAGGCGCTAAAAGCTCTGTACATGCTAAACTTAATTGCTCTATATCTACCACTGCTTTGCCGTATAAGCTATTAGTTTTCATAACTTGCTGTACATTAAAATAAGCACCGTTAACATCAATAGACTGTAAAACTTGCGCAAAGATACGTGAACTTAACTGCTCACCAAATGACAGAATGGCATCACCTTGCTTAACACTATGCTGTTGCGATTGTTTTAACGCATGCGTTGCTAACTCTTTAAGTAACCCTTTTATTTCAGTATTTAAAGCTTGCTCAACATCTTTTGCCAAATGTTGAGTAATATTTAACTGAATAGCTTGAATTTTATCAATAATATCTGCTTGTTCATCAAGGGATAAATTTGCTTGGCTTAAGCGTACTAAATAGTTGGTAACGCCTGCACTAGCAGATACAACCACTAAGCGATTACTACAGTCATTTTTAATAATCTGAGCGCAACGCAACATAGCGGGAAAGTCAGCAACACTTGTACCGCCAAATTTAGCAACGGTAAGGGATAAATTTTCTTTTGGTGAACTTGGGTGTACCATGGGTAATCTTCCTAAATACAATAATTTACATTAGTAAATAATACTCACTAATTAAAACAGGAAGAGCATGACTGAACAGTTCGACAGGCTAGCCTATTTAACAATATAGGCATAGAGCATAGTAACTTTTTCAGCCAGAAGCTCTCCACCTTAGTCTATACAGACACTAAAATCAGGTGACAGTCCTAAGGATTCAGCCTTAGTGACCGAACGTAAACAGCCACGGTGTTTATGTTCTCGGCGATAATCTCCTTCAATAACGTATGTTGGAATGTGGTTCCTAATACTTTTCAGTATAACGTTATCTATCTAGTTATCGCTCCTCTTCTGGTGTTGTATATATCACTTAAATTAAAAGTGTATAAACAACCCGTCTATTAGACATGAATTCAGTAGTAATTGCAATAGACTTTTAGATGGCTATAAAGAGAGTTAATTTGGAATAATAATTTTTATATTTAATAGTCAATACTAATAAAGCCTATTTCTATTTAACTAAAGATGACTAAACAGTGACTAAAACTTAAGAAACAACTAAGCACATAAAGCAAAATAGTAGAAAAATACAATGCAATTTTTTTGTGCGCATAACTTTCCCCAATTTTACAGTTACATTTGTTATAGTTTAGCTACAAACATGTATTACTAGCTTATGTAGAGCCTAATGGATTTATTTTTACTAAAAAAAGTTATTTCGGCTGCAATTATGCCGATTAATTTAGTGTTAATTTTATTAACCTTATCACTTTTGTATTGTCGAAAACGCCCAAAAAGAAGCGTTAAGTACTTAATCTCAGCAGTATTATTATTAACTATATCCTCTATGCCAGTGGTTTCTGATAAGTTAATGGTAAATATTGAAAATAAATATGAAAGCTTTACTCATTCTAGTAAACCTGTTGACTACATTATAGTGCTAGGAGGTTGGCACGTTGCTAATGATGCCTTACCCGTAACTAGCCAACTTAATACAAACTCATTAGAAAGATTAGTTGAAGTATTAAGGATCTATCAATTACATCCAGAAGCAACGATTATCACGTCAGGTTATTATATTAAGGATCAGTTATCTCATGCTCAAACAATGAAGCAATCTTTAGTTCTTTTAGGTGTACCTGCCAATAAAATCATGACAGAAAATTTCCCTAAAGATACTGAAGAAGAAGCGCAATTAATTGGTCCTAGAGTACAAGGACATAATGTTGTATTAGTAACCAATGCAAGTCATATGCTAAGAGCAATAAAATACTTTCAAGCACAAGGAGTAGAGCCAATACCTGCACCAACAGGCTTTATGGTTAAAAATATAAATGGTCCTAAAGGTTGGGGGTATTACGTTCCTAAAAGTAAATCTCTGCAGATAACAACCGCTGCCTGGTACGAAAGTTTAGGTCTTTTTGTGCAGTGGTTAAAAAGCCTACTTTAAAATCAAATAATAGTATTAACTGTAAACCTAAAAAAACCAGTATCATCTTAGATAATACTGGTTTTAATGCTTTTACTTTGTTTATATTTACTTAGTTACGTTAGCTCACATAGGCTTAGTTACATATTTTCAATAATACAATCACCAAATTGAGAACAAGTAACCAAGGTTGCATCATCCATTAGGCGTTCAAAATCATACGTTACTGTTTTTGCACCAATAGCGCCAGACATACCTTTTAGTAGTAAATCGGCTGCTTCAACCCACCCCATATGGCGTAGCATCATTTCAGCAGATAGAATTACCGAACCTGGGTTAACTTTATTTTTCCCCGCATATTTAGGCGCAGTACCGTGAGTTGCTTCAAAAATGGCAACTTCATCATTTAAGTTAGCACCTGGTGCAATACCAATACCACCAACTTGTGCCGCTAAGGCATCAGACAAATAATCACCATTTAAATTCAGTGTTGCAATAACACTGTACTCAGCAGGACGTAACAATACTTGCTGTAACATTGCATCTGCAATTACATCTTTTATAATGATTTCTTTGCCTGTTTTAGGATGCTTAATACGACACCAAGGACCACCATCTATTAATTCTGCTCCAAACTCTTCACACGCTAATTCATAACCCCAATCTTTAAATGCACCCTCAGTAAATTTCATAATATTACCTTTATGTACTAACGTTACTGAGTCTCTATTATGATCGATAGCATATTGGATCGCTTGACGAACTAAACGTTGAGTGCCTTCTTTAGAAACAGGTTTAATACCGATACCACAATTTTCAGTAAAACGAATTTTGGTGACCCCCATTTCTTCAGTTAAGAAGTTAATCATCTTCTTAGCACTATCACTACCTGCTTGATATTCAATACCGGCATAAATATCTTCTGTATTTTCACGGAAAATTACCATATCTACTTCAAATGGCTTTTTCACCGGACTTGGTACGCCGGTAAACCATTGCACTGGACGCTGACATACATATAAATCGAGTATTTGACGTAACGCTACATTTAAAGAACGCATACCGCCGCCCACAGGGGTAGTTAATGGCCCTTTAATACCAACTTTATATTCTTTAAACATTTCTAATGTTTCATCTGGTAGCCAAGTTTCAGAATCATATACTTGCGTTGCTTTCTCACCGGCATATACTTCCATCCAAGCAATTTTCTTCTTGGTGCCATAAGCTTTTTCGACAGCAGCATCAACGACTTTAATCATAGGTGGCGTAACATCAATACCAATACCATCCCCCTCAATAAAAGGAATGATTGGGTTATTTGGCACGACTAATTTACCGTTAGATACCGTGATTTTATCGCCTGAACTGGGAATTGTGATTTTACTTGTCATAAAGCGCTCTCCTAATTGGAAGAATGAACATTAAAAATGTTTAAAATATTTATATCATGGTAGCGACAAAAGCTAAACATCATGAAAATTAAGTTTTTAAAATATCATTTTGTTACTTGAGCTTAATTGAGATTTAATTAAAATTAACTTAGCTTTCAACAATTATGATTTAAACTTTCATTGTATCTAAAGTAAAGCAAAAAGCGCCTTTACACTATAACCTCACCGTCAATACCTACTATTTATTTGCTGAATATTATTTTTATAATGAATATTTAACATTACAAAGCTCTAAATATTTGTTCGGTTGTAGTTTTAGCATCACCAAAAAGCATTTGCGTGTTATCTTTAAAAAACAAAGGATTTTGAACACCGGCATAACCTGTATTCATTGAGCGCTTGAAGACGATGACTTCTTTTGCATGCCAAACTTCAAGTACAGGCATGCCTGCAATTGGACTGTTAGGATCATCATTAGCCGCAGGGTTTACAGTATCATTAGCGCCAATAACCAATACCACATCAGTATTAGGAAAATCATCGTTGATTTCATCCATGCCTAACACTATATCGTAGGGTACTTTTGCTTCCGCGAGTAATACATTCATGTGCCCAGGTAACCGACCCGCAACAGGATGAATAGCAAAACGTACATCAATCCCTTTACTTATTAATTGTTGAGTCAGTTCATATACCGGGTATTGTGCTTGAGCAACAGCCATACCGTAGCCTGGTGCTATGACTACAGACTTAGCACTTCGTAACAAGTCAGCAACCGCTTCTACTTGTATTTCGCGGTGTTCTCCATAATCTTTATCTTCATCAATCACTACCGTTGTACCAAAACCGCCAGCGATAACACTGATAAATGATCGGTTCATCGCTTTACACATGATATAAGATAAAATAGCACCTGATGATCCAACTAATGCGCCAGTGATAATCAACAAATCATTACTTAACATAAAACCTGCTGCGGCGGCTGCCCAACCTGAATATGAATTCAGCATTGATACCACAACCGGCATATCGGCTCCTCCAATAGAAGCAACAAGGTGCCAACCAAACGCTAGAGCAATAACGGTCATTAAAAACAGTGGGAAATTTGATCCTCCATTTTGCACAAAGATAATCATTAAAACAAAGGAAACAACGCCAGCAGCAAGGTTCATTTTATGACGATGTGGTAACGCCAAAGCACTAGAGCTAATAGAGCCACTTAACTTACCAAAAGCTACAATAGATCCAGTAAAAGTAACAGCGCCAATAAAGATACCTAAGAAAATTTCAGTTAGATAAATATTCATGGCCGTTTGTTGGCTGGCGGTTATGATAACGTGATGACCAGCCTCAAAGTAACTATTAAAACCAACCAATACTGCAGCTAAGCCAACGAAGCTATGTAATATAGCGACAAGCTCAGGCATTTGTGTCATTTCAACTTTATTGGCTAACTTCAACCCTATGCCTGCACCAATGATCATGGCAAGCACGATAAGCCAAATGCTAGTCACTGCGGGGTTAAAAATTGTCGCCATCAACGCAATGCCCATACCAATCATGCCGTATAAGTTACCTTGCTTGGCGGTTTCTTGTTTACTTAATCCAGCTAAACTAAACACAAAAAGTAATGCTGCAACAACATAAGCTGCACTGATAAAACCATTGGACGCAATTTGTGTGGATTCCATACAGTTCTCCTACTTACTAAACATTTTTAACATACGACTAGTCACTTTAAAGCCACCCACTATATTTATTGTGGCGACCAAAATAGCTAGCGCTGCGAGTATTTGAACTAAAATATTTTCAGAGCTGATTTGTAATAACGCCCCCACAATAATGATGCCTGAAATTGCATTAGTGACACTCATTAAAGGAGTATGCAAAGAATGACTAACATTCCACACCACGTAGTAACCAATAACACAAGCCAAGACAAAAACAGTAAAATGAGTGACAAAATCAGCAGGTGCTACATTAGCTATCCAACCAAACAATGCCATACCTGCCGTTATAAAGGCATATTTTTTTGTCGATGATACCGGTGCTTCAACTACGTCAACAGCAGGCATTACCTTTTCTTTTTTAGTCGATGACGGTGAAGCGCTCACTTGAATAGGTGGTGGCGGAAAAGTAATTTCATCCTTATTCACAACCGTCATATTACGGATAACTACATCATCAAAGTCGATAGTTAAAGTACCGTCTTTTTCTTTACAGAGTAGCTTAGCTAAATTTAATAAATTATTTGAATATAGTTGAGATGCTTGATTTGGTAATCTTGACACTAAATCAGTATAACCAATCACTTTAACATCATGTGCGTTAACTACTTTACCCGCAACAGTACATTCACAATTACCACCGCCAGCCGCAGCTAGATCTACAATTACACTTCCAGCTTTCATTGATTGCACCATTTTATCTGTAATCAGTTTTGGCGCAGGTTTGCCTGGAATCATGGCAGTAGTAATAATAATATCAACGTCTTTGGCTTGTTCAGCAAATAAAGCCATTTCTGCATCAATAAATGCTTTACTCATTTCTTTAGCGTAACCATCCCCTGGGCCTTTTGATAATGATTCTTCAGGTTCGTTATAATTCATCTCAAGAAATTCAGCCCCCATACTTTCAATTTGCTCTTTTACTTCTGGTCGTGTATCAAACGCCCTGACAATGGCGCCTAAACTACTGGCAGTACCAATAGCGGCAAGACCTGCAACACCAGCACCTATAATCATTATTTTCGCAGGTGGCATTTTACCTGCAGCAGTGATTTGCCCAGTGAAGAAACGTCCAAAATGATGCGAGGCTTCAATAACAGCACGATAACCAGCAATATTTGCCATTGAGCTCAATGCATCCATTGATTGTGAACGGGTCATACGAGGTACCATCTCCATCGCTAGTGTGGTGATGGATTTTTCTTGTAGCGCAGCTAATAAATCAGAATTTTGGGCTGGTGCAATAAAGCTGATAAGTGTAGTCCCTTCATTCATTAGTGCCACTTCATCTAAAGTAGGAGGGTTTACCTTAAAGATTATGTCACTTTGCCAACAAACCTTTTTAGTCACTATTTCTGCCTCAGATTTGCTATACTCTTCATCAGTAAAACTTGCTTTAGTGCCAGCACTTTTTTGTACTCGCACAGTAAAGCCTAACTTGATTAAAGCACTAACAGAGCTAGGAGACCCTGCAACACGGTTTTCTCCCTTTAATGACTCTTTGGGAATGCTAATGATCATAAAACACCTTTGAAAATTAATAAAAAGGACTAAGTGCTTAATGTTTTACCACTTATAGTGTTATTTTTAAACACCTGTGCTCAGTTATTTTTTAACTACTTGATAATTCTTTAGTAACTTATAGAATTAATATGACAATAACGCATAACTCTTTTTCTATTTATAGGCCTATTCCGATTGTTTAAAAATTTTCTGTTCTTTTCA
Organism: Colwellia sp. 5_MG-2023; assembly: GCF_030547795.1. Classification (NCBI taxonomy): domain Bacteria; kingdom Pseudomonadati; phylum Pseudomonadota; class Gammaproteobacteria; order Alteromonadales; family Colwelliaceae; genus Colwellia; species Colwellia sp. 5_MG-2023. The sequence goes on from NZ_JAUOPW010000019.1 coordinate 50,879, forward strand.
TTTATTGTCAGTGTTACTTTTTTTCCAGGTCAAACATGGTCGGCAAGTCATATAAAGTTAGGCATGTCGAATGCATTAACAGGACCAGCTTCTTATATTGGTAAAGGGGTTAGTAGAGGCGCAACTGTTTATTTTGAACAACTGAATAATGCTGGTGGAATTAATGGTCAACGGGTTGAATTAATCAGCTTAGATGATGCTTACGAACCCAAGAACACTATTAAAAACATTAAAAACTTCATTATCCAAGAAGAAGTTTTAGCCTTACTCAATTTTATGGGAACACCTAGCTCTCATGCTATTTTGCCAATTTTAAAACAATCTAATATCCCCTTTTTAATGCCACTGACCGGAGCAGACTTCCTTCGTACTCCTGTCATTAATAATATTTTCAATCTACGGGCTAGCTATTTACAAGAAGCTCAAGCGCAAATTGAGTTTTTAATTGAAGCGAAAAAGGTAAATAAGATAGCATTAGTTATTCAAGCTGATGAGTTTGGCTTAGCAGCTCAAAGAAGTTACGAACAAATTTTCAAAAAATATAATATAGTGCCTGTTATAACAGAGCGATATAAACGTAATACGAATGATATTGAACGTGTTCTTGATAATTTAGCAACAATGCCATTAGATACAGTTATTTTTGTTGGTACTTATCAGCCGCTAAGTTATTTAATCAACTTAGGTTATGAACAGGGAATCAGAGCTTATTTTAGCACCCTATCATTTGTATCAAGTTCATATCTTTTTGCAAGACTTGAGCATCCAAGTAAAGTAATAGTAAGTGAAGTTATACCTTCTCCCTATCAATGTCAGTGGCGCATTTGTAAAAAATTTATTCGTGATATGAAACAAGCTGGATATGTTGATTTTAATAAATTTCAGTTAGAAGGATATCTTAATGCTCATGTTTTTAATCTTGTTGCCAAACGGTGTGGAATAAAATTAACAAGAGCATGCTTACTAGAAGAGTTTAATTCCTTTAAGTATAAACAAGATGGGCTAAATATTTCATTTTCACCCAATAATCATCAAGGGCTAAATCAAGTTTACTTATCTTTTAGTGATTCTTTAAAAATAGAGAATTAATGCGAAAATAAGCTGATTATCGCTCTTTACTGACTGACCAAGTTTCAAACAATGCCGCGCTAATCACCAACATCCCACCAATAACAGTCATGATATTAACTCTTTCATTAAGTAATAAAAATGCTAAAACGCTTCCATATAGTGGTTGTAAGCATGAAATAAGGCCTGCTGTTGTTGCGGATAAATGACGTAAAGATGAGGCAAACAAGGCATGAGGCATAGCTGTAAAAATGGCGCCTGCCAATAAAACGAGTAACCAATCATTAGTGCTCACCTCGAGTGGAGGAACATCAACAAATAACCCTAACATTAAAAAAGCAACTAAAGTCTGATATAACATGGTATGTGGGCCAGAGTAGTGACTAAAGTAATTTTTATGAAGGACATTTCGCAATGCAAAGAAGAAAGCTGAAATAACACCAATTATAATTCCTACTGTTACTTGGTTTCCTAAATTTATCTCAGGAATTAATAAAAAAATTCCAATTAAAACAATAACAGCAATAACAATATCTTTAACTTTAGGCCTACTTTTAGTCTTGCTTAACAGCGGCTCTAAAAATACAGTGATAACGGGATAAGTAAAAAAAGCAATCACCCCAACAGTGACACCAGCCATTTGCATACTAGCAAAATAGGTAACCCAATGAATGCCTACGACAGCGCCAAGTAATATAGCAACGCCATAGTCTTTTGGGTTGGCGAGAGCAATTTTCTTTTTTTGAATTGTAAGTAAAATAAATAATACAATTGCCGCAACACCAGTACGATATACGGTAATATCTAACGCCGGTAAACCAATAAGTTTAGAAAATAGCGCTGTCCCGCCAAAAAGTAGAACTGCACTATGAAGAAACCAAAGGCTTTGTTGTTTAGCTGTCATAGGTTAACGTCAATTTTATAGTTAATAAGTACGTTGATTAATCAAGATCGTGAAGAGGCCAGATAACGATGTAATCTTCAAAATCTTCAAGCGCAACATCATCATCTTTGACTATTTTTCCACGAACTGACATACCTGCTTTGTGCATTGCCGATTTTTTCCCTTTGTGAAGCAGCGGATGCCAAGATGGCATACCTCGCCCTTCTTGCAAACGACGATAAGTACAACTTGGCGGCATAAAGAAGACGTCTGCTAAATTATCTTGTGTTAACTGCACACAATCAGGAACTAACGTGGTTCTTTTATCGTATTGACTACATTGACAAGTTTTTTCATTTAACAAATAACAAGCAATATTAGAATAAACGACCTGCTCGCCTTCCTCTATATGATCAGTAGGTTGTAGTTCACTGTGATCATCAGTCTCTTCATCATCAATAAATTTGTTAAGGCAACATTTAGCACAGCCGTCACATAACGACTCCCACTCACTACGTGACATTTCAGCTAATGATTTACTTTGCCAAAATGGTGCATCTTTTTGGAGAACGGTCATAATTAATAATATTCTTATTGAATTGGTGGGTATTTAATTTGATCAGATAAATGACCAACAGAACTAACAAAATAATAAGACAAATTCCAATGCATTAAACTTTTATAATTATCATATGCTAAATATGCACGTCCGTTTATTCCATCAGGAAAAACAAGCGCAGCAGTAATATCTACATTTGGAAGACTCGTGCCATCTGTTCGGCGAATACCTAAAGCTTGCCATTCCGCTAACTTTTTCTCAGTTTTAGCCCAAGCTTTTAACCAATTTTTGCGACTGCCTGTATTTTGAGGTATCGCTAATGATGTATCAAAGTTTTCTGGTAACTTAACCTGGCGTCCCCATGTTAGCTCATTATTCCAACCTTCTTTTTGTAGGTAATTAGCCATTGATGCAAAAATATCAACTTGGTTTTTCCAAATATCTTTTTTACCATCGCCATCGCCATCAACTGCATAACCTAAGAACGATGTTGGCATAAATTGATTTTGTCCCATTGCGCCAGCCCATGAACCTTTCATATCATCTATTTTAATATGTCCTTCTTTTAAAATAGTTAATGCGGCCCATAATTGCTTTTTAAAAAAAGCTTCACGACGCCCTTCATAAGCTAAAGTTGATAATGCAGAAATAACATTATAACCACCGGTAAATTTACCAAAGTTAGTTTCTAGCCCCCAAAGCGCGACAATAAATCGTGGTTGAACAGCATAATCCTGACCTATTTTTGTTAGTATTTCTTCATGCTCTTTAAATAACGCTCTCGCTTTATCAACTTTCCAAGCAGGTATGCGTTTTGGCAAATAAGTATCTAATGTTTCAACTTTTTCAGGTTGTTTCCTGTCAGCAGCTACGGCTCTTTTATGAAATTTAACATTAGTAAAACTTTCATCAATTAAGCTTTGTGAGAAACCTTGTGCTAACGCCTCTTCTTTTAATTCAATAACGTATTCTTTAAAGCCTACTTCGCTCAATGTTTTTGCTTGTAATATTTTACTCGGTATAATTATCAAGCTAACCGCTAATAAAGAAGTAATAATATGATTAAATTTCATTCCCTCCTCCCATATATTCTTTGTGCTGTTTTAGTAAATCTTCTTTTGGTGGCGGTAACTGTAAATAATAGCCCTGCTCTACTAAGCTACTTTTTACTTTAGCTAAGTCAGCAAATGCTAATTTTTCTTTCGTTGCTAAATTAATTAAAGTCACCAATGTAGGAGTACCAAAAGTAAGCATTAATGCTTCAGGCACTGAGGAAAAATCATCGCGTGTTTTAACAAAAAGGTATGTTTGCTCTTTTTTAGCACTTTTATAAATAGCACATAGCATAATGGAGACCTATGATAAGAAATGGATGCATAATATATCACGCACTCGTATTGATATGCGATACAATGACACAATAAATTACATTACTTTTTTTGATAACGTTAGGTACAAACATGAAAGCTCCTTTATACGATGAAATTCTCGGCATTTGTCAACGCATAGCAAACGCCTCTACCGAGAGTAACGATGAACTTAGAGATAATGCCTGTAAAGACTTGCAAAAGTTATGTGCAATTAATCAAGAAACGCCAAAGGATCATCCATTACAGTGGGAAGCATTAGGCGATTTTACTGAAGACGGTGATTTAGCAATGGATATATATGAAATTGCACTAAACACTGCTAACAAACTGAAATTAAACACATTTACAGCTTCTATTTATTTAGCTATGGCACAAAGACAACAAGAATTTGAAGAGTCATCTAAAGCTGTTGAATATGCAAAACAAGCTGAAATTGCGAGTGAAAATATTGATGATGAAGAATTAAAAGAAGAGATAAAAACATTTTTAGCAAGTTTATAAAATAAATTATCGCTAAATTTAGCTGTTATTCAGGTTGATAACAGCTAAAAGATTTATTTTCTTATTCATTAAGGTTTACGTAAATATCAGTATACACCAATGAATACATATCATTTAAACCCCTTTTCAGCAAAATCTTGCAATAACTCGCCAAATAACTCTTTGCGCCAAACGATAAGTATATCAGGGTAAACACCTGTATTTTCGCTATATTTTTTAGCCTCATTTAAATCAAAATACCAAGTTAGAAATTGGTTAATTTGTTTTTTAGACGCTAAGTTTTCAACAGTTAAATCATGTTTATCACCAATAGCCTTAATAAAAGACTTCACCTGCTTAAATATTTGTTTATAACCTGGATATTCATCTAAACGCTGTATTTTTTTCGGGTAACTAGCCTCTTTATCTTTATTTGCTTCCTGTACAATAGCTAACATTGCTTTACCTTTATGGCGAATATCAAGTACTTCAGCGCCATCTAGCTTACTCATTGCAGATAAACTAGCAGGAATATTTGCGGCAACTGCCATCAAGGTATTTTCTTTAACAACATACCCTAAAGGTAAATCGCGTATTTTTGCTTGCTGATAACGCCACTTAGCTAAATGCTGTAAGATATTTAACTGCTTAGCATTTAATCGCCAAGCTAACTTCATTTGGCGATATAATAGATTTTCGTCTACTGGCGTAAATTTTCTCTCAATTAGCAATTGCGTTTCTTGCTGAGCATAATGAAACCTGTCTACCTGCTCAAGTAATGTCACTAATTTAGGATAAATATTAAATAAATGCTCGACATCTGCACTAGCATAATCTAATTGTTTAGCTGACAATGGCCGTCTTGTCCAATCAGTACGAGATTCCGACTTATCAAGCTCAATTCCCGTAAAGTGTTCTACCATCGCGGCATAACCTATTGACAGTCCATGTCCTAGAAAAGACATCATTATTTGGCTATCAAGTAAGTTAACCGGTTTGCAATTAGCACTAGTGAGAAACACTTCTAGATCTTCCGAGCAAGCATGCAGCACTTTAACTATATTTTCATTCGTCAATAATTGCCAAAATGGTGATAAGTCATCAATTGCTATTGGATCAATTAAAGCAAGCGTTTTACCATCATATACCTGTAACAAGCCTAATTTAGGGTAAAAAGTACGAGTACGAACAAACTCAGTATCTATCGCGAGTACACTGGCTTTGCTATATTGCTGACAAAGGGTTTGTAAACTTATAAAATCTTCAATTAATTGATACTGCATAATTTTTACGTTTTTTATCCCTTTATTTCTAAATGTTGCATAATCAACTTAATTTATTAAGTTGATTACTGATACTGGTATTCAATATTTTATCGGTTGCTATTTTCTTCTACGACGTGTCGCTTGTTGATGGCGTTGTTGATGCTTTTTCACTGAACGACGAATTCGGCGACTTTTGGCATTATCCATAGCTTTTTCATCAACTTTTACTTTTGATTGTTTTTCAGGTGTTAATTGTACTAACTTACGAAAGTAATTAACCTCTTGTAATCCTAGCTCTGTCCATCCACCTAAAGGCAATTGACGCTTCATTTCCATGTCACCATAACGAACACGAATTAAGCGACTTACTTGTACTTCTTGGCTTTCCCATAAACGTCTAACTTCACGGTTACGACCTTCAGATAATACTACATGGAACCAATGATTTCTTCCCTCACCACCACGATAGGTAATTTTTTGAAAACGTGCAGGACCATCTTCCAGTTTTACACCGGTACGAAGCGTTTGTAACATAGCTTCATTGATTTCACCAAAAACACGAACAGCGTATTCACGTTCAACTTTTTGTGATGGATGCATCAAACGATTGGCTAATTCACCATCAGTAGTAAAAAGTAACATACCTGAAGTATTAATATCTAAGCGCCCAACAGCAACCCAGCGACCTGATTCTAAAGGAGGTAAGCGATCAAAAACAGTTGCTCTACCTTCAGGATCTTTTCGTGTACACATTTCGCCTTCTGGCTTGTTGTACATTAATACACGACAAATATCGTCGTCTTGCGCTGTTAGTTTAACTTGATGCCCATCAATTCGAATTTGTTCACTTCCATCAACCCTATCACCTAAAAAAGCGGTTTTTCCATCAACACTAACACGCCCTTGACCAATAATAGTCTCCATTTCGCGACGTGATCCTTTGCCAGCTCTCGCCAAGACTTTCTGCAATTTTTCAGAGTCTTTAACCGTCGCTTTTTTAAAATTAACTTTTACTGGTAACTCTTCAGTCTTTTTACCTTTCCCTTGGCCAACTTTACCAGCTGCTTTACTCTGACCTTTTTTAACTGTGGCTTTTGAACCAGTACCACGGCTGCCATATTTATTATTAGCAGGTTTAGAATCGGTAGAAGTACTTTTACCTTTCGGTATTTTTTTGTCTTGAGACATATTTTTTTACTCTGTTACGTCAGTAGCCGTTCCCTAGAAACTTACTTCTGGCTCATTTATACGTTATTAACGTTTAGACTATTAAAGGGGGTTACTCAAATGGTGAAGGATCACCTTCTCCGACACGAATAATTTCAATATCGTCATTTGAAAAATCAATAACTGTTGTTGGGTGTTCACCTAAATGACCACCATTAATAATTAAATCAACTTGATGCTCTAATAAATCCCGAATTTGTTCCGGATCAAACTCAGCCATGGTTTCCCCTGGCATGATCAAACTGGTAGACATTATAGGCTCTGCTAGTTCAGCCAACAAGGCTTGGCAAATATTATTGTCAGGAATGCGAATACCAATGGTTTTCTTTTTTGGGTTAAGTAACCGCTTGGGTACTTCTTTACTCCCTTTGAAAATAAAAGTGTAAGCACCTGGGGTATTACTTTTCAACAATCTATACGCAGTATTATCAATACGCGTATATTCAGACAATTGTGATAAATCCTGACACACCAAGGTAAAATTATGACTTTTACTAATATCTCGAATTTGGCAAATGCGTTCTAACGCTTTTTTATCACCTATATGGCAGCCTAAGGCATAACCAGAGTCGGTTGGATAAACAATAACACCACCATCTTTGATGATTGTTACCGCTTGTTTCATTAAACGCCCTTGAGGGGTCTCTGGATGAACATAAAAAAACTGACTCATGATAATTTCCTTTTTAATGCTGAACGTTACTACTTAAGAAACATTATCGAAATTAGAAACTATTATTTCCACAATGCCCAGACAGGTGTAGCCCCATCAGGTAAAATTAAATTACGACCAAGATCGGACCATTTATTCGGCTGATGAAAGTCAGAGCCCGTTGATGCATGTAAATTATATTCTAAGCAGTAGTTTAACATTATTTGTCGCTGTTGGGGATTCATTTGCGGTAAAACAACTTCTAAAGCATCGCCTTGGCTTTCCTTAAAATGCACAATTAACCGTCTTAACCATTTTGCCGATAAATCATAACGAATTGGGTGTGCCATAACAGCAGTGCCTCCAGCAGCATGTATAACCTCGACGGCTTCTTCAATAGAACACCACAGCGGCTTCACATAAGCTTTTTGAGTATTACGACCTTTTTTACCTAAATATAGATCAAAGGCTTTTTGCATGGTGGCAACATGTCCTTGCTGAAAGAGTACCTTAGCAAAGTGTGCTCGAGTTATTGTTCCTGTGCCTGCGAGTACTTTAGCATCATGATATACATCAGGAAAACCACAGTTAGCTAGCTTTTCGCCTATCGTTATAGCTCGCTGTTCTCGTGCTTGTTGTTGTGAAGTAATTAAGGATTGTAACGCTAAATTATTTTTATCAAAATTAAGACCGACAATATGAATCTCAAAACCTTGCCAAGCAGTAGAAATCTCAATACCTGTGATTAATTTTAATGGAATATTATTTTCCATTATATAATCTTGCGCTATATTAAATCCTTCAATTGTATCGTGATCTGTAATAGCTAAAACATCTATTTGATAGTTAACAGCCCTATCTATCAAGGTTTGTGGCGATAAACTTCCGTCAGAACAATGGGTGTGACAATGTAAATCAATACGGCCATGAGAAAAACCGTCGGTTTTTTCAATTAAAAAAGGAAAATCAGTGGTTGACAGCAACGCCATAATAAGGTCTTCTATAGGAACTTTTTTGTAAGTCGATTTAAAATTGACTTAATGAAATGACAAGTTTACTGATAAGAGCAAAATAATGATACAAACAAAACAATTTAATTTAACAAATACCCAACTCCGTTGGTGGTGGCATAACTCTACATAAGTGGGTTGTGATAATTGCGTGTGTCTTACGATAAGCTAACAAATTAAAAGCTAAAGTAAATCAAAACAAATTTCAAAACCCGCTAGAACTAGCGGGTTTTCTGCTTTTTAAAGCCTTACGTTTATTAGCAGTAATTTGTAAAATATGCTGTTAATACTATTTTAACAATAACGAATAAGAGAAAAGACAATGAATAAAACAAGAACATGGTTTCTTTGGTGGCTTCAACCAATTTATGCAGGATGACACTCTAAAAATAACCAATGAAAAAAGAAGATACAAATGACAAAGTTTAATCAAAGTACCTACGACCAAGCTACCGCAAGTGTTTGCACCTTAACGGATAACGCTAATTATCAAAGCGACCCATTAAGTGTTTATCAATTGCTTTGCCACGATAAAAAAAATAATTTACTCCTAGAATCCGCAGAAATAGATCAAAAGCATTTATTAAAAAGTCTATTACTTGTTGATGCTGCATTAAAAATTGTTTGTAATGACAATGTTGTTACTTTTACCGCTTTAACACACAATGGCCAAACAGCATTACAATTTGCCGCGGCTCAATTGCAAAACCATGCAAAACTTACCTTGTGTGAAAAGAATCAAATATTAACCGCTACTTTTCCTGATACACCTACTGAGCTTGATGAACAATCTCGATTAATGGCAATAAACCCATTCGAAAGTTTGCGTTTATTTAATCGTATAGAGAATAGCGATAATCATCACTTTGCTATTTTTCTTGGGGGAGCATTCGCCTTTGATATGATCAGCATGAGCGAGACCTTACCCAAAGTTCCAGATGGCGAAAATACCTGCCCTGACTTCGTTTATTATTTGGCTGAAACAGTTGTTGTGATTGATCATGAAAAAAGAAGTACTGAAATCATCGCTAATCTATTTTCTTCATCAAGTGAAGAAAATAGTATGCAGGCTGATCCAACAGAATCAGCTGAACGTATTGCCCATATAAAGCAGCTATTATCAAAAAACATTACCACTGAATCGATTCTTCCTTTAATTGAAAGGAATGACTCGAATTTTAATGATGCGCAAGTTGTCTCTGTTGATATTAGTGACGAACAATTTTGTAAAAATGTTGAGACGTTAAAAGAAAACATTCGTGCCGGAGATATTTTCCAAGTGGTACCTTCTCGCACTTTTTCGTTACCTTGTTTAGATAGTATCGCGGCTTATCAAGCATTAAAGCTGAGTAACCCAAGCCCTTATATGTTCTACCTTAAAGATAGCGACTTTAGTATGTTTGGTGCTTCTCCTGAGTCGGCTATCAAATATCAACAAAACTCTCCTGAAGGAAAGCGACAAGTTGAAATTTATCCTATCGCCGGCACTCGTCCACGAGGGCTAAATGCTGATGGTAGTATCTCATTAGATTTAGATTCACGAATAGAGTTGGAGTTAAGGCAAGATAAAAAAGAATCTGCTGAGCATATTATGTTAGTTGATTTAGCACGTAATGATATTGCGCGTGTTTGTAAAGCTGGCACTCGTTATGTTGCCGATTTATTAAAAGTAGATCGTTATTCCCATGTAATGCACTTAGTATCACGTGTATGCGGTACTTTACTAGAAGAGCTTGATGCTTTACATGCTTATCAAGCGTGTATGAATATGGGAACCTTATCAGGTGCGCCTAAAGTAAAAGCAACCTCTCTAATTAGAGAAATTGAAGGCAAGCGTCGCGGTAGTTATGGTGGTGCTGTTGGCTACTTAACTGGCGAAGGTGAAATGGATACCTGTATTGTTATTCGATCAGCATTTGTCAAAAACAACATCGCTCATGTACAAGCAGGTGCAGGTGTTGTTTATGATTCTATCCCTCAAGCGGAAGCTGATGAAACTAAACAAAAAGCACAAGCGGTTATTAACGCGGTACTGACATCAAATGAATCACTCGCTCAAGGAGTGAACTAATGACTTTAGCTAAAAATAAAAAAACGACTGTTAACAAGAGAAACACAAAACTTTTTATGCTCGATAATTTAGACTCTTTTACTTATAACTTAGTCGATGAATTTCAATGCCTAGGTTTTGAGCCGACCGTTTACCGAAATACGTTAAGCAGTGATTTTATATTCAACAAGATGCTTGAACACACTAAAAAAACTGGCGAAAAAGTTATTTTAGTATTATCACCTGGACCAGGCGAACCTAAAAAAGCTGGCTGCTTAATGGCATTAATCAAGTTATGTGCGGGCAAAATTCCAATGATTGGTATTTGTTTAGGACATCAAGCATTAATTGAACATTATGGCGGCACCGTTGGGCGTGCAGAAGAAATAGTACACGGTAAGTCGTCACCTATTACTCACTGTGCTAGTGGCGCTTTTGCTAATATTCCTAATCCATTACCGGTTGCTCGTTATCATTCACTCGTTGGCATTAAAGTACCAGACTCTTTAACTGTCATTGCCGACTACAACAATATGCCGATGGCCATTTGCCAAGAAAAGGATGCGATATTAGCATATCAATTTCATCCAGAATCTATTTTAACAACTTTTGGCTCTACATTATTAGCGCAAAGTTTTGATTATTTACTTACCTTGAGTGAAAACCTAAGCACTAAAGCGCGAGGAGTATAACATGACGAATATATTAGCAACCTTAGTTGACGGGCAAGACCTTGATCAACAAACGATTAAAACGTTTTTTGAAGAAGTACTTAAAGGCGAAACTGACCCTATTGTACTCGCTAGTGTTCTTACTGCATTAAAGATGAAAGGCGAAACGCCCGAAGAGATTTCAGGTGCTGCTTTAGCGATAAAGAATGCTGCAACTGGCTTTCCACTTCAAGCCCACAACGTTGCTGATTGTGTCGGTACCGGTGGCGATGGTGCCAATACCATTAATATTTCAACTACCGCGGCTATTTTAGCAGCAACCTGTGGTTTAAAAGTGGCAAAGCATGGTAATCGTAGTGTTTCTAGCATGTCGGGCTCTGCCGATTTACTTGAAGCATTTGGCGTAAACCTAAATATGTCACCAGAAACAGCCAGCAACTGTTTAGATAAAGCAAATTTATGTTTTTTATATGCTCCCGCTTATCATACTGGTTTTAAACATGCTGCAAGTGTACGTAAAACCATGGGGGTACGAACACTGTTTAATATTTTAGGACCTCTAGCCAACCCTGCGAATCCTAAGGTGATGTTACTTGGCGTTTATACTCCTGATTTATTATTACCTATGGCAGAAGCTTTACAATTAACAGGTGTTGAACGTGCCTTTGTTGTTTATGGCAGTGGTTTAGATGAAATAGCACTTCATGGTGAAACCAATGTGATTGAACTTAACGCAGGAAAATTAACCGAACGCACTATTTCACCACAAGATTTTGGTTTAAAAAATTACTCCCTTGAACAAATCAAAGGAGGTACGCCGCAAGAGAATGCTGACATTATTAAAACAATTTTATCCGGTAAAGGACAAGAAGCTCACAATGCTGCAGTCATTATTAATTGTGCTGCATTGCTTTATTTACATGCCAAAGCGGATACTTTGAAAGGTGCAGCTCAACTGGCAGGCGATATATTAAAAAGTGGCAAAGGCTTAGCAACACTAGAGCAACTTGTTGTACTTTCTAACGAGGAATGTAAATAATTATGGCTAATATATTAGAAAAAATAGTTGCTGATAAGCGTATTGAAATAGATGCCCTTAAAAAATCAAAACCATTATCAAGCTTTATTGATGAGCTAAAACCAACAACGAAAGACATGTATACTGCCTTAAGGCGTACTAAAGAGAAACCTGAAGCCGGTTTTATTTTAGAATGTAAAAAAGCGTCACCATCAAAAGGATTAATTCGCCCTGATTTTGATGTAAAAAGTATTTGCCAAGTTTATGATAAATATGCAGCGGCAATATCCGTACTAACCGATGAAAAATATTTTCAAGGTAATTTTGAATACTTAAAACTAGTGACAGAAACTGTAAAATGTCCGGTACTCAATAAAGACTTTTTTATTGATACATACCAAGTACATTTAGCTCGTTACTACGGCGCAGATGCTATTTTATTAATGCTAAGTGTTCTATCAGATGAAGAATATCGAGCATTATCAGCAGTGGCTGAACAATATAATTTAGCTATATTGACAGAAATATCAACAGAAGATGAACGTGATCGTGCAATAAAGCTCAACGCTAAAATGATTGGTATTAACAACCGTAATCTACGTGATTTAAGTACCGACATTTCACGTACTTTTGATTTTGCGCCAACATTACCAGACGAAAGCATCATTATCTCAGAATCAGGGATCTACAATAACGCTCAAGTACGCGAATTAGCGCCTGCTGTTGATGGTTTTCTTGTCGGTAGCTCTTTAATGGCAATGGATAATAATGCCTATAACGATATAGACTTAGCATGTCGTAAATTGATTTTTGGCAATAATAAAGTTTGTGGTTTAACTACTCCAGAACATGCAATTGCAGCAGCACAATCAGGCGCTCGATTTGGCGGATTAATCTTTGCTGAAAAATCCCCTCGTAGTATAACCAAAGCACTAGCATTGAATATTATAAAGTCTCAACCACACTTAGACTACGTGGGTGTTTTTGTAAATCATCCCTCTTTAGAAGTCGCTAATTTAGCTAACGACTTAAAGTTAACTGCAGTTCAGTTACATGGTGATGAAGATCAAACTTATATTGATTCTCTTAAAAAGCAATTAGCTGAAAATAATAATGCTGAATGCTTAGTGTGGAAAGCACATTCTGTCACAGACGAAGTTCCTGAATTAGATGAAAGCATAGCTCACCATATACTCGATGGAAAATCTCCTGGCTCTGGTCAAGCTTTTGACTGGCAAACGTTATCTGATAGCAAACAAGATTTATCAACCAGCTTACTTGCCGGTGGATTAAATCCCGAGAATATTAATTTAGCACTAACGCAGTTAACCAATTTAGATTTATTTGGCTTAGACCTCAACTCAGGCGTTGAAGTTAGCCCAGGTATAAAATCTAGCGAAAAACTGAAGCAAGTTTTTACGCAAATAAGGAATTATTAAAATGACTAAAACAGTAAAAAATACAATCAAAGAAACACTACCGGCTTATTTTGGTGAATTTGGCGGCATGTTTGTCGGCGAATTACTTGTTCCCGCTTTAGAGCAATTAGAGCAAGCATTTATTGAATCGCAAACCGATGAAGCCTTTCTTACTGAGTTTAATAATCTACTCACTAAGTATGCAGGCCGTCCAACGCCACTAACCTGTTGTCGTAATATTGTTAAAAACCCATTAGCAAAGATTTACTTAAAACGTGAAGACTTATTACATGGTGGTGCTCATAAAACCAACCAAGTTTTAGGACAAGCCCTACTTGCTAAGCGTATGGGTAAAACAGAAGTTATTGCTGAAACTGGCGCCGGTCAGCATGGTGTTGCTACAGCTATTGCTTGCTCATTATTAGGCTTAAAATGTAAAGTTTATATGGGTGCTGTAGATTGTCAGCGTCAACAACCCAATGTATTTAGAATGAAATTAATGGGCGCTGAAGTCATTCCAGTTACCGCAGGATCTGGGACTTTAAAAGATGCTGTTAATGAGGCTTTGCGTGATTGGTCTGCCAATTATGAAAATGCACACTATTTATTAGGAACTGCCGCAGGCCCACACCCTTTTCCAACTATTGTGAGAGAGTTTCAAAAAATGATAGGTGAAGAAGCAAAAGCGCAATTCTTAGCTGAAGAAGGACGCTTACCTGATTATGTTATTGCGGCTGTCGGTGGTGGCTCTAATGCTATTGGCATGTTTAATGATTTCATTCAACATGAAGAAGTCAAACTAATTGGTGTTGAAGCTGGTGGTAAAGGTATAGATACAGACCAGCATGGTGCAACCTTGGTTGCTGGTACTAAGGGCATGTTACACGGTAATTATACCTATATCATGCAAGATAAGTATGGGCAAATTGAAGAATCTTATTCTATTTCTGCTGGGCTAGACTATCCTGCTGTAGGCCCACAACATGCATTCTTAAAAGAAACTGGTCGTGCACAATATGTTCCTATTAATGATGATGAAGCATTAAATGCTTTTCAAGCGTTAGCACAAAGTGAAGGTATTATTCCAGCACTTGAATCATCGCATGCGTTAGCACAAGCACTTAAAATGGCAGAGTCAGCAACCACAGAAACTATTTACTTAGTTAATTTATCAGGACGTGGAGACAAAGATCTTGCCCATGTTCATGCTGTTTTACACCCTAACGAGCAAACCAACGAAACGGCAAATGTTAAGCACAGAGGAGAAGCATAATGGCAGAGCAGAAACTACAGGCGGGCTATCGCTATCAACAAGCTTTTACTGATTTGTCAGCAAAACAAGAAAAAGCATTTATTCCTTTTGTGATGATTGGCGATCCAAATGCGGAACAATCGCTTAACATTATTAAAGCATTAATCGATGCTGGTGCTGATGCGCTTGAACTAGGTATTCCTTTCTCAGATCCAAGTGCAGACGGTATTACTATTCAAATGGCGGCATTGCGTGCAATAAAGTCTGATATTAATACCGATATATGCATTGATATACTTGCTAAAGTTCGTGAATATGCACCTAATATCCCTATTGGTTTATTACTTTATGGTAATTTAATTTTTGCTCGTGGTATTGATACTTTTTATGCTGATATGGCAAAGGTAGGTGTTGATTCTGTTTTAATCGCTGATTTACCTATTCGTGAAAGCTTACCATTTAGAGAAGCGGCGTTAAAACACAATATTGCGCCAATCTTTATTGCACCACCTAACGCTGATGATAGCACTTTACGCGACGTATCTTCTTATAGTAAAGGTTATACATATGTATTGAGCCGAGCAGGTGTAACTGGAGTAGATGTATTAGAAGAAAAAGTTCAAACAAGCTCGCCTGCACAAGCGTTAATCAATACATTAAATCAATATCAAGCTGCGCCACCAATCCTAGGTTTTGGTATATCTACACCGCAACAAGTTAAAGACGCATTAGCAGCGGGTGCAAGTGGTGCTATTAGCGGCTCTGCTGTAGTAAAAATAATTGAAAATAACTTAAACGATCATAAAAAAATGCTAGCGGAATTAACAACGTTCGTCATAGATATGAAAGGCGCAACTAAATAAGTCGACTCAATAAACTTAAGTAAACTCGGGAGAACAGCCTATCTATTATCGTGATTTTCAATGTTTTATCATTATTGAAAATCAAATTGAACTTTACAATAGATAGGTACTCTTACTTAATAGTTATGTTATCCCTTTAGTGTTTTATATTTTATGCGTCTATTTTTATAGATGCATTTTTTTTGCGCTTCATATCAACATTTAAACCAACCAACTGCCGAGCTAGCATCTTATTAACCGCTTAAGGTAGTTGATAGTCGAATCACTTTTATTTATAAAGCATCTAAAATAATCGATAGTTTGGGTAATAATTTTTCTTTTAAAGCAACTATAGCTTCGTCAGAATAAGGTGTTAGCGGTTGTTGACCCCAGATAGGTTTAGGCCAACTAACGTCTTTTTTATATCGTACAACATGATGAATATGTAACTGCTCGACTACATTACCCAGTGCAGCTACATTCATTTTATCCCCATCAAATACCTGAATAAGCAATTCACTTAACAAACTTGATTCATTAAGTAACTGCTGTTGCTGTTGCCAATCTAACTGATAAATGTCATTAATATCACTAACTTTAGGGACCAAAATAAACCAAGGGTAAGCACTATCATTACACAGAAGTAATTTGCATAACGGAAATTCAGCCAATTCAAAACAATCTTGAACTAATTGTGGGTGTAAACTAAAAGACTCTGATACAGGTATAACTTCTGTCATTATATATTCCTCAACGATAATTTGTTAAATATTGTCAGCTAGTGCAAACGTTACTATCTTTTATTTTTTCGGCCTCGACCCCGTGCTAATTTTTTCGCTTCACGAGCCGCAACTTTCTTTGCTTCTAGTTCAGCAAAGTGTGCATTTTCTTTTTCTATATTTTCTGGCATTTCAAAAGTAATTGCCCCTAAAGTTTTATCACGTATTTCATTAATTAAAATAACTGAAGCTTTATGCATATCAACATGACCACCACTACGAACGCAACCACGCCTGCGGCCAATTGCTTCAATTAAATCTTCTTCATGCACAGGCTGACTTGCTAGTTGATAACGTTCCATCAATCGCTCAGGATAACTTTCAAGTAAATATTCTGCTGCAAAATAAGCAATATCATCATGATCAAACGCTGTATCTTTAACAGCCCCAGATACTGCTAAGCGATAACCACTATTTTCATTAGCGATTTTGGGCCACAACATACCTGGTGTATCAAAAAGATATAATCCATCTTCTAAACGAATGCGTTGCTGACCTTTAGTAACGGCTGGCTCATTACCCACTTTCGCTTTTGCTTTACCTACCAGTGTATTGATTAATGTTGATTTTCCGACATTAGGAATCCCCATAATAACGGCATTGATTTGCTTGCCATCTTCATCTTTACTTGGCACTAATTTCTTTATTAATACAGGAATTGTTTTCGCTATCGCATTATTTTCTGTGGTTAATGCAATGGCTTTAACATTATGTTGTGATTCAAAATATTCTAGCCAAACTTTTGTTTTATCAGGATCCGCCAGATCACTTTTATTCAGTATTTTTATTAGCGGCTTATTACCCCTAATTTCAGTAATCATTGGATTTTCACTACTAAATGGCAAGCGGGCATCACACACTTCTATGACCACATCTATTTGCGGTAGAATTTCTTTAATTTCTTTTTGAGCTTTGTGCATATGGCCAGGAAACCAGTTAATTGCCATGAAAAGTCCTAATTAAGTAACAAATATATAGTGTGAATTTTAGCAAGGTTTACCTTAGGTACAAAGGTTATTCGAAAACAATGAGAAAAACAGTCTAAAAAAGTTAAACTTTTTTATTTTATTGCCGATTAAACATACAAGTCATAAAAAATAACTAAGGTATATACTCAAGTTTAATAAACTATTTTCTTGTGTACGAAGTAAGTTCGATGAATTATATAAATGATTTAGCTTATGCTAGCCATATAGCACAAGCAAAAAAACTAGCGAAAGACAAAAAACAAAAAAACAAATACAGTCAAATGGCTTTATTAGCAACTCCAAGTTCTGAAGATAACTCAGAATCTGAAATTTCACCTGAAGAATCACCTGTTATTGCAAAAGAGAATGACCGTCGTACTGGTCAGGACAGACGGAAAAATCAAGAAGAGCGTGGCCGCTATGTAGAGTCTCGTTTACAAAAAAACCGTCGTTACAAAAAAGAAGTTTCCCTGATAGTATAATTCTATCAAAGCATATAATTAGCCACCGTTTTAACAATTTTACTCTCTAAACATTAGCTAAATTGTATTTCTTACCTGTTTTTTTACTAGCTATACAATACGTTATTAATGATAATACTTAGTATTGTCATTAATAAAATAATTAATTTTTATGAGTAAAAAATTTTACGTGATCTGGAAAGGCGCCAAAACAGGTATATTTTCTACTTGGGTTGAAGTACAAAATTATACCCAAGGAAGATCTGATGCTCAGTTTATGGGCTTCCCTTCAAAAGCAGAAGCTGAAGCAGCTTTTGCATCAACTTATACTAAAGCATTAATGAAACGCTCTTTAGCCAACAAAGGTGCTGCTAGTAATAAGGTAAAAGCAACAAGTGGTGCTACAAGTAAGAAGTCATCTACGAGTAATAATAATATTTCAGCTCATGGTTTATCTAACTCAACAGCTGAAATACAAATATACTGTGATGGTGCTTGTTCACCAAACCCAGGAAAATCAGGCACTGGTATCGCAATTTATCAACAAGGTAAAATAGCCGCACTCTATTATGGTTTGTTTCAAGCCAATGGTACAAATAATACAGCTGAATTAAATGGTTTACTTTATTCGTTCAAACTCGCTAAAAAATATTTAACCAGTGTTAAGCAAGTTCAAATTCTTTCTGATTCTAAATACTCAATTGATTGCATTACCAAGTGGGCTAAAGGCTGGCAAGTTAAAGGCTGGACACGTGGCAAAGGAGAAGAAATTAAAAACCTTGAACTAATCAAAGAATGCTTTACTTTGTATCAAGAGATTAAACAGCACATCATTATTACCCATGTTAAAGGACATGCCAATATTGAAGGTAATGAGTTATCTGATCGAATGGCGGTATTAGCTAGGTTACAAAAACAAGAAACACTTGTTAAATACCAAGGTGAACTTGATATAAAAACTATTTTAGCGATGGAATCTGGCTAATAATGTCAATTATTTTATTCGTTATCACCCTTATTGTTATTTCAGCTATTTTACTAACCAAAAGGTTTAATTTACCTAGAAATATCAGTTTGCTTTTTATCGCACAGCCGCTAGTAACTTGTTCTGCACCTATTATTGTTTTTATTGGTGGTTTATTAGCAAGTGAATTAACGACTGACGCTTCATTGGCTACACTACCTATTAGTTTAATGATATTAGGTGTGGCTGCAGGATCAATTCCTGCGGCAATGATTGCTAAAGTAAAAGGACGCAAGTTTGCTGTATTTACAGGGTTTAGCTGCCTTTTAATTGCAGTATTACTGGCTATTTTAGCAACCAAATTAGCATTATTTGAAATATTTTCTCTGGCAAGCTTCTTATTTGGTATTGGTGGCTCTTTCACACAACAGCTAAGATTTGCCGCGATAGAAAGTAGTAATAACGAAGAAGATATCCCCAAAGTTTTATCCATTTTAATGTTAAGTGGTGTGTTTGCTGCTTTTTTAGGGCCTGAAATAGCCGTAACAGCTAAAGATTGGTTTAGCTCACCTCATGGTTATGTTGGTTCATTTTTTTTACTCGGTTTATTCATTTGCTTAGCTACTCTTATTATGTTCTTTTTCGAAGAGCCTGAAATAAAAGAAACATTAAAATCCGGAGAAACAAGAGCGTTATCTGTTATTGCTAAGCAGCCTATTTTTCTTGTTGCCATCAGTACCGCGACAATAGGTTATGCACTAATGAGTTATTTAATGACTGCAACACCATTAAGTATGCATCACATGCAAGGACATAGCTTAAATGAAACTAAATGGGTAATTCAAAGCCATATTGCTGCTATGTATCTTCCTTCCTTGTTCGCTCCTTGGTTAGTCAAAAAAATAACATTAAAAGGCTTATTAATGACAGGCACGACTATTTATCTTCTTGTCACTCTCATTGCCTTTTCAGGCCAAAAAGTAATACATTATTGGTGGGCATTAATTTTATTAGGTATTGGATGGAATTTTCTGTTTTTAACCGGTACTTCTTTATTACCGCAAAGCTATAACGCTTGTGAACGCCATAAAGTACAAGCAACAAATGATTTTGTTTTGTTTGGCTTTCAGGCATTTGCCTCATTAATGGCTGGCTGGGTATTATTTGTTGGTGGTTGGAATTATGTGGTACTAACAAGTCTCCCTTTAATTGCCGTATTATTTATAATAAACATTATTTATTTTCGACATAAAATTTAACTTAGTTAGGAGTATCTTATGAGTGGAACAACAATGCTTGTTGTCATTGTGTGTGTGGTGAGTGGCGTATTATACAAAATGTATAACAGATATTTAGAATTTAAATCAAAAACGCTAAATCAAAATAAAGCTTATGGGGAAGAAAATGATCAATTAGCAATACAAGTTAGTAAATTAACTGAACGCGTACAAGTACTTGAAAAAATTGTAACTGATGAAGGCTATCAAGTTCAAAAAGATATCAAGAATTTATAACGGTTTATCTTATGCAATTAATCATGAAAACTGAATTTGATAACCTTAGAACGAATGACCTGCATAGTTATGACAGTGATTCCAATGGTAACAAACAAGTTGTGAAAATTTATTGTGGTGAGCAACTGATTGCTAAAAAACTAACACAAAAAAAATCGGTTCGGTATTTTGGTATTAACGACTATAAAAAATACTTAACACCAGAGTCATAAAAACTAAAGTGTTAAGTATTGTTAATTAATAAGCGTTACTTTTTCAACATTGATTTTAAATCAGCAAATGGATTGTAAGTAGCGGTATCTTGATTAGTATCCCCTGCTTTTACTTCAGTTTGATAGTTAGCATGTTCTGTGTATTTGGCATGCTCATTATCATGACAATAAATGCACAATAACTCCCAGTTACTTCCATCATTAGGATTATTTGTATGATCATGATCCATATGATGTACAGTTAACTCCTTTATGTTGGAGTAGACAAATTCACGCGCACAACGCCCACATACCCATGGATACAACTTTAAAGCACGATCACGATACCCTTGTTCTTTTTGCTTATAATTGGCACTTGTGCCAAATCTATCTGAAGACATAATAACACTGGAAATAAGTAAATAATAACGTCATTGTATTGCTAAGTTAAAACCTTATCAATGACTCTTTCGTGGGTGATTAACCAATAACGTCATTACTATTATTAAATTTTTTCTGAATTCTGTAACTGCTCTAGCGTTTTACCATGAGGCACAGGTTTTCGAGTTTCAGGGTCAACTTTTACAAAAACAATATCATCCGCTAAACAAATTGTTTTTTTCGTTGCTTTATTACGCACTAAACACGTAATGGTTATTGAAGTAGTCCCTACTTTTTTAGTTTCTAAACCAAACTCAACAACATCACCTTGTCTTGCTGCTGAATCAAAACTAATAGCACCAATATGCTTAGTCACTAAGCAGTTGGTTTCTAGTCGACACATTGAATAAATGGCCGCTTCTTCATCTATCCATTCAAGGGCACGACCACCAAATAAGGAATTGGCATAATTCAAATCATTAGGCATTACTAAACGACGAGAGAAAAACTTCATAAACAACCTTTATAGGTTAAAATTAAAAATGTGAATTTTCATTATAACGGCTATTAATAAGCAGCTCTAGTTAATTATTATAACATAAATTCATATACTTATATTATAATAAAAGTTTCTGTTAGCTTAGTTAAAATATAACTCGCTTTTATTTATTATTAAATATTATGAAAAAAATATACTTTTAAATTTATCTGCCATATCAACAAATTTTTCTTTCATTGTTCTTCTTACTGTTATATCGATTCCACTAAAAATACAAATCCCTTCAATAATAATTGTTGGTACAACAACATTGGGATTTACTTGAGTAGATGTTTGATAGTCAACACCACCAAAAATACAGAAGGCTTTAGAAACAACATTAACATTTTCAGGTATATAAATATCACTGCCACTAAATAGGCTAAATATTTTTATACGAAGTTCATTTTGTGTAAATTTCGCATCAGTTAAGTCTATATCACAACCACTAAAAATGCTTAGCGCACGAATTTCTTTTGGTACAGTCCAAACGCCGCCGCGTTTATTACCGCTAAACACGTTAATCATATACTCAACATCTTCTGTTTCACCAGAAACAACATTGGGCGCTAAGCCTTGCTTTTTATTTTCAACAAAAGCTTTATCAACGGTTAAAGGTAAATCTTCTGTCAGTTCGATCAGTGCTTGATTACATTGTAGTTCCATAGCTTGATCTAAACGTCGCTCGAAAGCTTCATACGATAATTCACCATGACTATAATTCATAATTAATTGATCAATAACTTCACTGCGCACTGTTTCTGTAGGTCGATCTTCTAAAATAACTGACATGTTAGTTCCCTTTGTTATTATTTGATGATTAAAAACATCTATATTGCTTTAACAAGCAAGTGCCAGGCCAATAAAATATCACTTAGAATACAATAAGATAAAAATAAGTAGGATAACTATAACGTAAATTAAACGAGATATTAGTAAAATACACCAGAAGTTAGTAAGTTTATGTAGTAATACGATTTTGGATAGAGTACTGTTATAAATAAAGGCGACCGGACACCATATTATGTTAGATGTTATGCACTTATGAAGTAACGGGAAATAGAGTCTCTATTCTATTCAATCCACACCGCCATCCTGAACTTGATTCGGAATATGTACCAGCAGAAGTCATAAAACTTAAATTATAAATCACGAATTTTCACAGCAGGGTTTCCAGCATAAAAACTATTCGCTTCAATATTTTTAGTTACGACACTACCCGCACCAACTGTACTGTTGTCGCCAATATTTACACCTGCCAGTACAATCACGCCACCACCTAGCCAAACATTATTGCCAATAAAAATATCGTCAACATAGTTATGTTTAGCTAGTCGCTCATTAGGATCAATATCATGCGAAACAGCCAATAGTTGTACTTTTGGTCCTATAAGGCAATCAGCACCAATATTTATTTTGCTATTAGTTTCTTTTGAACCATCAACAATAGTGCAATGCGAATTAATAAAGGTTCTATCGCCAATACTAACAGTATCGCCATAATCCATATGAAAGCCATATTCAATAAATACATCATCGCCACATGAGGAAAATAAGGCTTTTAACCGTTTTAAGTTACCTTTACTTGGGCTACGCGTAAATTGACGGCACAGCTCATGAACAGATTTTCGGTGGTTTATTAATACAGGTGTAATACTATCAAAACATCTTTTCATATTTATATAAAATCAACTAGTCACAATCAATGAAGTACTGCTTTAATCGGTAATGCTTTGCATATTTCAGCCTCGACAATTAATAGCTCTTCTAAACGCTGATCGACTTCTGCTTTATCAAAGTATTCATATGCTAACTCAACAAACAGGTTTTTGTGCTTTTCTTCAGATTTAGCAATAGCGTCATATAGATCTTTATCTTTGCCTTCAGGTAAAGCTTGTGCAACTAGCCAAAATTTTTCATAGCCTCGTGCTTCAATTACTGCTGCGACTAATAATCGATCCATTAAAAAGTAACTTGTACCATTACGAAAATGTTGTCTGATTTGATTAATATAAGGATCTTTTTTATCTTGTCCCAAGGTGACATTTCGAGCAACAAGTAACTTTAGAACTTGTTTAAAGTGTATTAATTCTTCAATCGCCAAATCCGTCATTGCTCTAACCAATTTTGCTTTATCTGGGTAATGCGACAACATTGCCATTGCCATGCCTGATGCCTTTTTTTCAGCTGCAGCATGGTCTTGTAAGAAACTAGGGAAATCCGCCATAACAGCATCAATCCACTCTTGCGTGGTGTTATACTTTAATTCAAACATAAATAGTATTTCGAGAAGGTTAAATAATTAGAAAGGATTTTACAGATCAAACCCCGATTAATAAAGGATCTTATCAATACGCCCTTTATTGGTTGATTCTATTTTTAATGCATTATTAATATCTTGCCAAGCTCTAACTTTGCCGCCGATATTAATTTTTTCAAAACCAGTGCTTCTCCCCTTTTCAGGTGGAATGTTAAGAAAAGTCAACAGTTGTTGGTAGCTCGTTTCATCGCTAACATCTATCGTTAAAAGATCATCAGATCTATTTTGAAAATAATCGAATACCCCTTGCTGATGATTTTGATAACATTGAAAAAGAAAATCATCTTGCTCTATATTATCAGCTGTCAACGGCGCAAAAGTTTCATTGTAACAACGTTTTAAATATGGATTAAAACCACCATCAATCCGTTGTAAATTAACAATCATACGCTGCAATAACTGTTTTATTGAAGGTATCCAATTATCTTTGTTTCGCGTTAAATAAATAAACTTACTGTTTGGAAAATGCTTATCCAGTTTTTGGTAGTCACAAAATACGGGGGTATCGGCAATCACTTCAGCGTCACTAAAAGCGTTTGCAGTATAAGCATTATGTGCTGTTTTGAAACCTAGACCTAACATGGCTAAACATACACTCGTCGTCGCAGTTCTTGGTAAGCCGATTATAAATATCTTATTAATGGTCACTTTCTTACTCTAAATAAATAAAAATAATTATACCATTGACTAGGATCAATAAATATTAAGTCATACTTATATCTAATAGCTTACATTGATGTAAAGTGCTTTAATAAGGTAACCTCTTAATATTGCAGTATAAGAATTAAAATAGGAATTTGTATGGCAGGCCAATATGAAGAACGTGACAATATAAATTGGGAAGATTATTTAAAGTCAGGAAACCGAATTTTTATCGGCTCAGGAGCTGCGGTACCTAACGCCTTAATTGACAATTTAATCGCTAATTCAAATAAATTACATGACATTGAAACAGTACACATTTTAACTTTATCTGAAAACGTTTGGGCAAAACCTGAACATAAAGATCTTTTTAAAGTGAACAGTTTGTTTATCGGAGGAAAGAATATCCGAGAAGCGATTGCTGAAGGACGTGGCGATTACACGCCTTGTTTCATTTCTGATATTCCACGTTTATTTAATGAAAACAGTTTACCTCTTGATGCTGCATTAATTATGGTTAGCCCACCAGATGAATATGGTTATTGCTCTTTAGGTGTCAGCGTCGATGTAGTGTCAGCGGCAGTTAAAGCTGCAAAATATGTGATTGCACAAATCAACCCACATATGCCTCGTACTAATGGCCATAGTTTTGTTCATTTAAATCAAATTCATGCGTGGATAAATCAAGAACAAAAATTACCTGAAGTTATTCCTCCTGCACTCGACCGACGCACTGAGCAAATAGGTCAATACGCTGCCATGCTAGTCGAAAATGGAGCCACTTTACAAATAGGCATAGGTAAAATTCCTGAAGCCGTTTTACGCTACTTAGCTAATCATAAAGATCTAGGAATTCATAGTGAAATGCTATCTGACGGTATTATTGACTTAATGCTAAAAGGCGTGATAAATAATCGCAAAAAAACATACCATAAAGGAAAGGCAGTGGTCACCTATTGCGTAGGTAGCCAAAAAGTATATGATTTTGTTGACGGGAATCCCCACATTGAATTTTATCCTTCAGAACACGTTAACTCTCCCGTTAAAATTGCCAAAAATGACAACATGGTGTCCATCAATAGCGCAATTGAAGTTGATTTGACAGGGCAAGTGGTTTCAGACTCTATTGGTTACCAATTTTACAGTGGCATAGGTGGACAAGTCGATTTCGTGCGAGGTGCATCATTAAGTAAAGGTGGTAAACCTATTATCGCTCTACCTTCTACTACCAAAGATGGCAAAATATCACGTATTGTAGCGCATATTACCGAAGGCGGTGGCGTAGTGACTTCACGTGGTCATGTCTCATATGTTGTCACTGAATTTGGTATTGCCTCATTACAAGGTAAAAGCATTCGAGAACGTGCATTAGAGCTTATTCGTATTGCTCATCCTAAGTTTAGAGAACAATTATTAGCTGATGTCCGTAAACATTATTGGGTACCTGAATATCAAGAAAGCTCACCTAGTTCAGTGCCTGAGCTCGGGGATGTTGAGCTAAAAAAATTCAACTTTGCTAATATTGATTACATTTTACGCCCACTCTCCCCATCAGACGAACGTAAGTTGCAAGAGTTCTTTTATTCACACAATAAAGAAACTCTAATCATGCGTTACAATCATCATATAACTCAAATGACACGAGAAAAATCATGTAATTTGGTTAGCGTGAATCAACATGTAGATTTAGCCTTATGCTTTACCCGCAAAGATTATTTAGGCGAAGCAATACAAGCAGTAGCTCGGTATTATTATATTGAAAGTATTAATTCTGGTGAAGTCGCTTTTGTTATTAAAGAAAGTTTACGTGGTCGAGGTATGGCCAGTACTTTATTAGGTCAAATGATCGAGATTGCCAAAATTAGAAAGCTCGACAGTTTAGTTGCCTGTGTGCGTAGAGATAATGCCTCTATGTTAAAAGTTTTTGAAAGAGCAGGATTTGTTCGTCAACCTAGTGACGACTTTGATGAAATCAGCTTAAAACTTCCATTAAGCGAAGAAAAAGATTTAATTGCTCAATAATCAACAATTAAATAGATAGACGCTATAAATAAACATCATAGAAAATATACAATAATATTGTATTAATAAAGAACAAGCATCAAAAATTAAAGAGAAATGTATGACTATTGGAATAATTGGCCACTACCGATGTGGAGACCACCATAATTTAGGAAAAGATCATCCTGAAAATGGCAAACGTTTAACCGCCATTTCAGATCAACTAATACGAAGTGGACTTGATTATGTTGTACGACAATTTGATGCTAAACCTATTGATAAGTCATTACTCTCTTTAGCACACACGCAAAAATACATTGATTTTGTTTTCAATAATGCACCCACTTCTGAAAATGAAAATTTTGTTATTGGTGAAGATTCTGTAATGGATTCAAAAACGTTAACCTCTATTATGCTATCTGCTGGTGCTGTAATTGATGGTGTAGATTTAGTAATGGACAATACGTTAAATAGTGCTTTCTGTACTACTCGACCGCCAGGACATCATGCTGAACACGATAAAGGAATGGGATTTTGCTTTTTTAATAATATTGCTATTGCCGCAGCCTACGCAAAAAAAACATATAAGTTAAAACGAATCGCTATTGTCGATTTTGACGTACACCACGGTAATGGAACAGAAGATATTGTTAGAAATTATTTCCCTACCGTTGATGATACATCAGAAGGCGCATATTTATTTTGCTCTAGTTACCAATATCCTTTCTACCCCTTTGATATTAACGAAAGTGATACACCGCCTATAATAAATACTCCTTTAGCTGCAACAACTAAAAGCGAAGGATTCCGCAAGACTATAACTGAACACTGGCTACCGGCTTTAAACAAGTTTAAGCCTGAAATTATCTTTATTTCTGCAGGTTTTGATGCTCATATTGAAGACGAAATGTCACAAATTTGCCTAACAGAAAGTGACTACCGTTGGATAACTGATGAACTCAAGGTAATTGCTCAAGATCATGCTAAAGGACGTATAGTATCTGTATTAGAAGGTGGTTATAGTTTAAGCTCTTTGGGCAGAAGTGTTGTAGCCCACATTAATGGTTTAATCGGTAATTAGCTTAGTTCAGCTAAGCCTATAACTGCGTCGTACTTAGTTTGAATTAAATACATTAACTGATATATCGAGCTGTTAAATTATATAAATGGTTGAAGTCGCCCCTTTAAAAACGCCTTACGAAGGAATTAATTATTCTCACTGTAGGGGCGAATTAATTCGCCTAATAATGAGACATAACATAATACCAATGTTATTGGCGTGTATTGTGGTCAGGCGACTGAACTCACCTCTACAAAACGTCCTACTAAGGAGTCGAATATTATCACCGTAGGGACGAATTAATTCGCCTAATAATGAGATATAACATAATACCAATGTTATTGGCGTGTATTGTGATCAGGCGACTGAACTCACCTCTACAAAACGTCCTACTAAGGAGTCGAATATTATCACCGTAGGGGCGAATTTATTCGCCTAATAATGGGACATAACATAATACCAATGTTATTGGC